>JAUZOB010000107.1 GCA_030706665.1 Bacteroidota bacterium | reverse complement strand
ATATTGCAGGTGAAGTTCCGACTACACCGGGTCTCTTATCAAGAAACGGATGGCATCTAATCGATGATAGCGGAAAAGAAATTATAAAAGACGGATGGATTAAAGAACGTCCTGTAAATCACTATCGTGATCTCTATTTCTTTGCCTATGGAGAAGATTATAAAGCAGCTCTCCAAGCCTTAACAACAATAAGCGGAGATGTTCCAATGACGCGTAAATACGTCCATGGAAGTTGGTACTGTCGTTGGTGGGACTACACTGAAAAGGAATACAGAAAAATAGTGCAAGAATACAAAGAGCATAATTTCCCTTTAGACATACTGGTTATGGACATGGGTTGGCATCGTCAAAAAGATGCTACTACAGGAATGGGACATGCAGGGCAATACGGATGGACAGGTTATTCTTGGAATAAAGAACTTATTCCTGAACCAGAGAAACTGATCCGGGACCTTAAAGCAGACAACATCTATGTAACACTGAATGATCATCCACACGATGGGATTCGCCATACCGAAGATCATTATTCTGAATTTATGAAAAGTATGAGAGTTGATCCAAATGAACAGAAGGATTTGTTATTTGATGCCGGCAACCAGGAATACATGAAAAATTTCTTTGAATATGCTCATGGTCCGAATGAAAAAATCGGTATAGATTTCTGGTGGCTCGATTGGCAACAAGATTATGTCATGCCACATGTCATCGGGTATAAAAATCTCAGGCATTTACCATGGCTCAACAATCTCTATTTTCAAAATTCTTCAAAAGGAAACAAAAGGCCTCTCATATTCAGTCGCTGGGCCGGTTGGGGAAGCCATCGAACTCCAATTCAATTTTCAGGTGATGCTATTGCAAATTGGGAGATGCTGAAATTTGAGATTCCTTTTACAGCAACCAGCGGAAATGCCGGATGCTTTTTCTGGGCTCATGATATCGGAGGTTTCTCAGGAGGAAAAGATCCAGAACTTTATGTCCGCTGGACCCAATTCGCATTAACGAATTCTTCACTCAGAATACATTCGGTATATGACAGCGAACTGGACAGAAGACCATGGCGATGGGGGAAACAGGCAGAAGATGCGCTAAAAATAATTTACCACTTACGTTCAAAACTAATGCCTTACATTTACTCCAGCGTATATCAATGCCACAATGAAAGCCTGCCTCTTAACAGATGTATGTATATTGAGCATCCGAAGGAAGAAGAAGCATATCAGAACCCCCAGCAGTTTATGTTCGGAGATCTGCTTCTTTCTGCCCCGATCGTTAGCCCCGGCACAGGAACCAATCACATGGCATCTCAAAAGGTATGGTTCCCCGCAGGAAACATTTGGTATAATCTATTCAACAACAAAGCATATGAAGGAGGACAGACAGTAAATGCAACTGCCGACATTAATGAATTTCCGCTATTTGTAAAAGGAGGTTATCCATTGGTTATGCAACCCTATCGTGAAAGAATGGCATCTGCCAAACTGGATACGCTTGTTATCCGATGCTTCCCGGGTAAGACAGGATGCATCGGCACCTATACTTTGTACGAAGACGATGGTTTAAGTGATGATTACAAAAAAGGGAAGCAGGTGTTCACAAAACTGGATTATTTACAAAAAGATTCCGGTGCTAGGTTAACTATTTACAAAGCAAGCGGTGCCGGCTATGCTGGCCAACCCACTAAAAGAGCTTATAGAATAGAGCTTCCGATAAAAGATATTTCGAAGGCAATCCTCAATAAACGATCTTTAAAAATGATTAAAGAGTCAGCAGGCACTGTCGTTTTAATTCCTTCGACAGACATAACGAAGGATTTAATAATCAATATAAAATACCAATAAAGATCTTTATTCTGAGACTTCTGTGTTCTGATTATTTGAGAGGAAAACCTTTATTTAAAGTCAGAACACAGAAGTGAATTTCACTCCTTCCCGGGAAATAATATTTCAGATCATTAGACAACTATAATTCAACATTGAAAGTTCTAAGATTCATTTTACAGGATGAATTCACCTGTTTGCAGGATTACTCACAACAAAAGGGTTCTGCAAAATCTTTTAATCCGAATCTGGATGCATTCAGTATGATCACGAGGAACATCAGAAATTTATTACAGTCATAAGAATTTCTTTGAACAGTGGACACAAATAATTCTTCCAAATCTTTCAACATCAAGCCATAAGCACTCAGTACTATTTACAAAGAGCATTAGAGTTATTATTTTCTTACAAACTCTCATAGTTGCGATTCCTGGTTAAAAAAAGATTGTCCGGCAACTTGGCTTTTCAATCCATAATCTTATAATAGCAAAAAAAGCCGCTTACAAAGCGACTTCCTTCATTCTCTATAAATCAGGTAAAAACACAGTTCGTTATTTATATGTCATAAAATCCTTTTCTTATTACAATCGCTTAAACTCATAATAGCGAAGGATTACACGATCAATAAAGAGAACAAAAAGTATTCCAAACCCCACAGGCAGGATACCAAAAAGATTAATATTTAAATGAAATATCTCTGGCAAATATTTCGATATTAAAAAATTAATCAAAACACTTACAATAACGACCAGTGTAGTACCTCCCGCAAAGCGTAGATAGTTAAGCAACAGCTGCCGAAATATTAATTTCCGTCCCATTGATGCAGAAACCTTTTCTGCAAAATCATCCGGCAGTGAAAACAATGGCTCTTCTTTTAAAAGTCTTTCAAACTGGCTGTCAAAATCACTATTATCGCTTATTGTTTTCATCTTTACCTCCAAATATCATCTTTTACGAATTTAAGTTTTTCTCTCAATATCCCTTTGGCACGCGATAGATAACTTTTCACAGTTCCTTCGGGCATCCCGGTAATATCTTCAATCTCACGGTAGGAGAATTCATCCAGATAATACAGTGTAAGAACCGTTCGATAGTTTACTGGCAATTCTTCTATCTTCTGCAATAGAAACTTCTTCACATCCGAATCTTCTAGATAAAAATCAGCAGGCTTTTCTCTCGGTATCTCTAATTCTCCGGGATGTGTTTCTTCAAAGAACTGTTCATTTAATCGTTTCTTCTTTCTCAGATGGTTTATACTCTGATGATAAGCAATCTTTGCAATCCAGGTCGACAATTTGGACTGTCCCCTAAATTCATGCAATCGTTCATACACCTTAATAAAAACCTCCTGACAGACATCTTCGATTTCATCATGCTGTTGAACAATACGACCGACAATATGAAATACCAAACGTTGATTCCCTGCTACAAGGAACCGGAACGCTGACAAATTCCCATTTAATATCTGTCGTATCAGTTCTACATCATCCATACGCACTATAAGACACATACAATGTTGTGAATGTTGCAATATAAAACCATATTTTTTGGAAAAAAGTTAATCTATCTTGCAACATATCGGTTATCTGGGTTGTCATATGGGCAAATAAACTTAAAACTAAAAATCATGGATGGCGGAATTATAGCGACAATGGTATTAGCTGTAATATTTTACGGCTTGTATAATCTGTTCAAACTCGGAGCAGATAGTTCTTTGAAGAAAATGCTCATTAGAAGCAACATGCTCGACCAAGCTGAAAAAGTACTAAAGAATGAAAACAATCAGGTCGCAAATGAGCAACCCACTTTAAAGTGGGGACTTGTTGCCTTAGCAGCAGGAATAGGTGCTATCGTAATATGGGTAATTATTTATTCCTTTGGGATGTTCAATCCAGGACATTATTTCGGACAGTATTATGAGGGCTGGTTATTCGGAGGAATCGAATTAGTCTTTATCTCATTAGGTTTCTTAGTCTACTATGTACTGACAAGAAAGAACAGATCATAATAACATCTGTGATGCATTAAAAAGGCCTTCTATAAACAAAACGAATGATTATTTATAGAAGGCCTTTTATATAATCAGGTTAAACTATCTTATACTCAACGCATCTACAAACAGAAATGTATTCTTGTTTATCGGTGCTTACAATCATGACCGACAGGAGTACTACACTGCTTTATAAGAACCCAAGCTAGAAAATCCTCGCAGGAAGTCATCCTTTTTCATTCTTTTTTTACCGGCAAGCTGCAAGCTTTCTACTTCTATAACACCGTCTTGACAGGTAATCAAAATTGCGGTCTTATCTAGTGCAATAATCGTTCCCGGCTCAAATAGATTCTTTCTGGAAGTAAATTTTGTTTCAAAAATTTTCATAGTCAACACAGGACCACCGTCGTCTTTGGGAACAAGAGTCGTCCATGCACCGGGATAAGGGCTCAGCCCTCTAATTTTATTCCGTATCTTTTCTCCTTCAGAAGTCCAATCAATACGACAATCATCTTTAAAGATCTTGGGAGCAGGTTTTACATCTGCGCCAAATGCTTCCTGTGGAATGGGATCAATTTTGCCATCAGCAATGGCATCAACCGTTTTAAGCACCAATTCTGCTCCGATAACCATCAGCTTATCATGAATAATTTCAACATTATCATCATCTTCAATCGGAATACTCTCCTGGAATAAAATATTCCCGGTATCAATTTCATGTTTAAGCATGAAAGTTGTTACACCGGTTTCTTTATCTCCATTTATGATTGCCCAGTTCAATGGAGCGGCACCACGATAATTAGGAAGAAGCGAGCCATGCAGATTAAAAGTACCCAACAAGGGCATAGTCCAAACGATTTCAGGCAACATTCTGAAAGCAACAACAATTTGCAGGTCGGCTTTCCAAGCCTTAAGCTGTTCAATAAACAAAGGATCTTTAAGCTTCTCCGGTTGTAAGACAGGCAGCCCTTTGGCTACGGCATATTTCTTTACCGCCGATTCTGTTACCTGTTGTCCCCGACCTGCAGGTTTATCAGGGACTGTAACGACTCCAACAACATTGTAATTCTGACTTACCAGAGCATCCAAACTCTCTACTGCGAACTCAGGAGTGCCCATAAATACAATTCTCAATGACTTTGCTTTCATGTAATTCAAAATTAAATCAGATCGGAAATGACAAAGGTAGTTACACTATTCACAGGGACAAAAGGAAAATCAAAAGAATGTTACTATAAATAGCCTACCCTCTTATAACGGTCCCAAAACATTATCTGTCTAAAAAGTTCTATTATCAGAACAAACTTTTTCAATCTTTTTTGTGAAGTTAATTCACAATAGGCATGAACAACTAATCAGATTCATGGCTGTTGGTCAATTACGCCAACAAAACAAATTCAACGCTTCAAATCTTTCTACTCAGATTTATTACTTTAATTGAAAAAGTGCTTGCAATTTCTCACACAAGACTCAGAGATTACGAAGATTAGTATTTCCTTTGGTTGCTTTCGGGAAATATGGACAATGTTTGCAACCATTTCCACAACAATACCCCCTATTCCGAAGAAACTTCTCTGTCATAATTCTATAACCGTCAGGACTTCTATAAAAGTCAACTCCCTCGACTAATCCATCGCTAAAGGACATGCTATCATCAAATAAATATTTCATTTTCTTTTTTGATAGTTAACAAATCCAAATTCATTTAGTTTTTAGAGAGACCCGTAAAACGACCCTTATATCAATAGTTATTCATTGCCGTTCTTTTACAGACACCAATGAGCAGAGGACGTTGATGCCTGGAATAAGGAATAAAAAACAAGAGGCTTACTCAAATGAGCAGCCTCTCTATTGTTTATTTATTCTTCGTCGTCATAATGAAACTTTTGCAAGATATGCCCCATCCTGTCACGTTTGGTTTTCATGTAAAAGTGATTATACTTATTGGGTGGCACCTCAATTGCTACATTTTCTACCACCTTTAAACCATAAGCCTCCAAACCGACCCGTTTAATCGGATTATTGGTCAGAAGCTTCATTTTCCTTACACCCAAACTTCTCAGGATTGCAGCACCAACGCCATAATCTCGTTCATCGGCCTTAAATCCAAGATGAACATTCGCCTCAACCGTATCAAGTCCTTCATCCTGTAATTTATATGCCTTAATTTTATTCATAAGGCCAATTCCCCGACCTTCCTGAATAATGTAAACAATGACTCCTTTCCCAGCTTTATCAATAAGCTCCATCGATTTATGCAACTGTTCACCGCATTCACAACGCATAGAGCCAAAAATATCTCCGGTCATACAAGACGAATGGACACGAACCAGAATAGGTTCATCTTCCTCCCATGTTCCTTTTATTAGGGCCACATGCTCTTTCCCGTTCGACTTCTGTAAGAAGGGAATCACTCTGAAATCACCGTACTTAGTCGGAAGAACGACCTCTTCTCCTCTTTTTACAATGCTCTCCCTTTTCAGACGATATGCAATCAGATCTTCTATTGTGATAATCTTAATATCAAACTGTTGAGCAATTTCATAAAGTTGAGGGAGTCTGGCCATCGTTCCATCTTCATTCATGATTTCAACAAGTGCTCCTGAAGGATATAATCCGGCAAGTCGGGCAAGGTCTACAGAAGCTTCTGTATGCCCTGAACGACTCAATATACCTTTGCTTCTTGCTTTTAAAGGGAAGATATGTCCAGGACGGGCAAGCTCTTCCGGCTTTGTCTTCGGATCTGCAAGCTTTCTGATTGTTACAGCTCTGTCATGGGCAGAAATACCAGTTGTACAACCTTCTCCCAACGCATCCACCGAGACGGTGAAAGCAGTAGTATGTAAAGAAGTATTGTGTCCTACCATCATATCAAGTTCCAACTCATCACATCGTTCTTCAGAGAGGGCAACGCAAATAAGTCCCCGCCCATGCTTAGCCATGAAATTCACCTTTTCAGGGGTGACCAATTCTGCAGCGATGATGAAGTCCCCTTCATTCTCACGGTCTTCATCATCGACCACAATTACGAATTTACCTGCGCGGTAATCTTCAATGGCCTCTTCTATTGTATTTAGATGAATATTATCCAACATAGCTCCTTTTTATCCGGTTATCTTTTGGTTGGTTCCCATATTCCGTTTTTCATTCCGATAAATATACGGACCAGTCCAACTAATAGTGCCAGGTTCATAAAATAAAAATGTATCACAAAGCGCAAAATTATAAAATGTTTATTGATTTTCATGATACCCGTATCAATGAGTACAAGAAAGATATCCAAGAGATAAAACACAAGCAACCAGAATTAGAACCAATATGTCGTAAGCAACCAAACAGGAACAAACCTCACGATCAAAACCAATGATCCTAACCAGCGTAATATTTTGTATGGGAAAAAACAGAAACCGACACCATTCCCATTGAAGATAATTGTCTTAGATAGTCCCGGAACAGCAATTATTCTCCTCCGTCATGAAAAAGGAAAGAAACTCTCTATTGGTCAGCAGTAGAATTCTCTTTTTTAAAGAATCCATGTTTCCGTTTCTCTTTTAGGAAGTTATTAATCTTCTTCAGGTATTCCAGATAGACCTCACTACTCATCATCCCCGAATCATTCACTGCTTTATAGGTCAAGAATACTCCGAATGGCATAAAGATAAAAGTCGAAAGCCACATTCCGTCCCATACTGCCCACATTCCTTCACGTGCAAATTTTTCCCCGGTCATAGAAACAATGTAATAGAGAATAAACATGAGGACCGAAATCACGACCGGCATCCCAAACCCTCCTTTTCGGATAATCGCCCCGAGGGGAGCTCCGATAAAGAAGAAGATTAAACAGGCAAACGACCAGGAAAATTTACGATGCCATTCCAACCCAAGCTTATTTATATCAATTTGGGATCCCAAAATTTCTGGCTCCCGCATTATCAGCTCCTGCATATTATTCCGAACAGTTGACAGAGATGACTCAAGTGTCATAATTTTCTCTGTATTTGAAAGCTTATTATATAGATTATCAATATCTGCAATCTTATTAGGATTTCCTACAAATTTAAACTCATTCTTTTTCTTAAGGGTGTCAGGCCGTATATTATCGTACAATCTTCGAGAAACAGCTTCGCCATAATGCAGATTCGTTGCAAACTCTCCCTTGACCCTTTTATCAAAGACTTTTTCCAAAGAGTCTTCCTGAATGGTAAGTTTCCGAATGCTGAGCATTTTATGAAATCCTTGCAATAGGTTCTCATCCATCCGATTAAAACTAAATCCGGAAACCGGGAAAAGAATAACCTGCTCTTTAAACTTCCCTTGAGCAAAAGGATAGTTCTTTCGCACTAATGTTTTTTGACTTTGAATATCAGAATAATTCACCCCTCGATAAAGAGTAATTAGCATATTCATCTTATCTGCAGTCATTTCCATCCGACCCGAATCTGCAAGAATCACCTGATTGTTACCAGCTTGATTGCGATGGTCATAGATCATGACCCCTTTCAGAATATTCCGTTCCTTGATGAATTTGTCAACTTTAATACTAAAATTGGGAATATCATTATTAAAAATACCTTCTTTAATCACCATCTCCGGATTCTGAGAGCGAAGACTAAGCATCAAAGAATAAAGTTTAAGATTAACAGAAGGAAGTACATTATTCGCAAAAAAGAAAGCACCGATACTCAACAGTGCAGCAAAGATGATAAGAGGCCGCATGATTCGATAAAGAGAAATACCTGCAGCCTTCAATGCAATCAATTCATAATGTTCGCCAAGATTACCGAAAGTCATTAGTGAAGCGAGCAAGACAGCCAACATCAAAGCCATCGGGACTAGCGATGCAATAGCATAAACAAAGAATTCTCCTAAGATATGAAGAGGCAACCCCTTACCCACCAGGTCATCGAGGTGTTTCCACAAGAACTGCATCAGAAGCACAAAGATGCAGATAAAAAAGGTCATAAAGAAAGGACCAAGAAAACTCTTGATGATGAAAATATGTAATCGCTTCATTGATATATCAGTCTTTAAACGACTACAAAACTAAACTATTTTAAGGAAAAATTGTCGTTTATGAACCAATTACTCGTTTCAATCCAACAATCTGTCTATTCCATAATTCTATCGACTCATCCATCTCGTCAGGTTCGACAAAATCAATAATATTGAGCGAAACATCGTTGGTAAGCTCATCCTGCACTACCTTGAATTCAAAATAACATTCCTCAGGCATGTCAAGCCAACGATACCGAACCTGTTTACCTTCACGATCAAATAGTTTCTCTGCAACATGCTCCGATCCATCCCAAAAAAAGCTGTATGTGTTCCCTTTTACTTTCACATTCTCAGCAAACCACTCTGATAGACCTGACGCGCTATTCAACCTGCTAAAAAGAACTTTGGGACTGCACTTAAGCAGGTATTCCAATTGAATCTTTTCCCTCTCTGGCATAAAATCAAAATAATATTCATTTGCAATATACCGATTATCGTTCAAAAAACCAATTGAATAAGCATCTGCCCGCGAAAAATATTTTGAGTTTTTTATCTGGAAGCCTTTGCTGGAAAGAAAATATAGCTATATTTGCACCGCGAAAAGCAAAAATGGCGAGGTAGCTCAGCTGGTTAGAGCGCATGATTCATAATCATGAGGTCGTCGGATCATGCCCGACTCTCGCTACAAAAAAAATCAACCACTTACAACTAATATAGATGTAAGTGGTTTTTTATTTGACACACGATTTGACATACAAACCTGGATCAACGTAAAATTCTGAGGATTTCGGATCAACTACAAAATCTGAGGATTTCTAATATCAGGCAAAGATTTTTGAAAGTCTGAAAAGAAAGAATCTTATTGATCTCACTCCTCTGAACTGAGATCAATATAAAAGCGTACCAACAAGTAAGCAACACCATATCTCGTTCGTCCTTTGGACGTGGTTCAGACATGGTTCCTATATCGAAATGTTGTCTGAACCTTGTTTGAATGGAATGTAATGAGTAGTTCAAATAGGGAATTGGTATGAATTTGTTTTAGCTTTGCATTGTTAATGT
>JAUZOB010000106.1 GCA_030706665.1 Bacteroidota bacterium | reverse complement strand
GAGAGGCATTTTCTCCCTTCCCATAAGCAGGGAGCTGTCCGTTTGAATAAACGACAGGTACCGTCAATGGAGTCAGATTCGCCTGCGCAGACCAGATTTGATCGGTTGTTCCCATCCCCGGACGGTTTTGGTCAACCAACTTGGCTGATAATAACAGACTCACTAAAGTGGAACGAGTGGCATCTACATCGACATTACTTCTGAAAGAGTATTGATTCCGTCGGACATTGGAATGATAACGCTCCATGCCCGTCTGTTTGTAGATGGCATCATTGGTTCGATAAAATCCACTCATATAATATCGGGCCTGTTTCCCTCCTCCGGAAATATTTATATTCGCCTGGGCTCCGGTTGTCTGTTCCTTTAAGATTTCATGTTGCCAGTTTACATCAGGATAAAGGTCCGGATCTAAATGATATTTGATAATATCAAATATCTCAGGGGAATAAACGGATGTATTCCCTCTGACAATCCGGGCTTCATTGGCCAGCTTTGCATAATCGATCCCTCCTAAATATTGAGGTAAACGGGGTAAAGTTTCAATCATTGTTTTGACATTGGCATTGATTGACATCCTTTCTTCTGATCCACGTTTAGTATTAATCAGAATCACTCCGTTCGCACCACGCGCACCATATACTGCTGTAGCCGTTGCATCCTTTAAGACGGAAAAGCTCTCGATATCTTCCGGTGACAGTTCGTTCAAACTTGAGGCCCCCCGATCAACACCATCGATTAAAATCAAGGCATTGCTGTTCGCACCAAAAGTACTTATACCCCGGATCCAGAATTCCGAAACATCATTTCCTGGTTCTCCGCTTCTTTGAACACCAATTAATCCGGCCACGCGTCCGGCTAAAAGGTTAGACAAGGAACTAACCCCTCCGGTGTTCAAATCGGTTGGTTTCACGGTCGCGATAGATCCGACCACACTTACCTTACGCTGGGTACTGTATGCTACGACACTGACATCTTCTAATCCTTCTGATTTTTCTTTCAGTTGAACGTTTATCACCTTTTGATTTCCAACATTAATAACTTTTCTTTCCATTCCGACGAACGAAAAAATCAGCTTATCAGTTGGAGTTGCATCTATAGAATAGGTCCCGTTGACATCTGTAATGACTCCACGGTTTGTACCTTCTATGGCAATTGCCACTCCTGGTAAAAGATTCCCGTTTGTATCAATTACTTTTCCACCAACAGATTTGTTTTTTTCTATAGCAATCTTATTTGATTGCATAGAGATGCACGTTTTAACCTTATTCCTATTTTTAGAAATAATTATATAGGGATCGATAATTCGATACGAAAGATTGGTGTTTTCTAAGGCTTTTTTAAGGGCATCTTCGACAGAAACACTTTCAACCGAAATATTTATTCTTCGTCCAACATTAATCGAGGAAACATCATATGCGATATGCATATGAGATTGTTTCTCAATCTGATCAAAAATCTCCATCAAATTAACATGCTTTAATCTAAAAGAAATATTGTTTACCTGAGAATAGACTTCAGAAGCAAAAGAAAAAAATGTCACAGTGAGTAGAATAAATAGGACTTTCATAATTCTCCGTACTTCTTCCCAAAAGAATAATAGATACCCTTAAGAAAAATCGTTGTTTTTTTTCATAGATTTGTAATTGAATTAGAATTAAACTTTATTGTGATTGTAATGTTTAATGATTCAGGGAAGTGGTAGGACACTTCCCTTTTTGCTAGCGACTTTCTCCCATAAGCAATTAATTTTTAGTTATATATATTTTATTTCCTTTAACCACACATTTTGAATCAACAGCTACTTCAATAATTTTCAACAATTGATCTAACTGCTCACCTTCTAATAATCGAACTGTAAGTTTATTGTTTTCATATTCTTGTGGATTAAATATAACCTGCATATTATACCACTTTTCTATTTTTCGTACAAGTTTCGGGAAATCATCATTGATAAAAATCAACCGATTTTCTTTCCAACTAACAGTAGATTCTTCATTAAATGAAGAATAAGATATTCTTTTTGAATCCTTTGAATAAGAAATAATTTTACCCGGAGTTAGAGAATGCCTTTCATCTTGCTTTCGAAGTATTATATTGACTTTCCCTTCAACTAAAGCTGTTTCAACAGAAGGTTCATCCTTATAGGCATTTACATTAAACTGAGTTCCTGTAACTTCAACATCCAGAAAAGGAGCATGGACTATAAACTTTTTATTAATGTTCTTTTTTACCTCAAAAAAAGCCTCTCCAACTAATTCGACCTCTCGACTTCTTTTATCGAAATTAGATGAATATTTAATGCTTGATCCTGAGTTCAGCCATACTGTACTTCCATCCGGTAATTTGATCTTTGCTTTTTGACCAAGAGGAGCTTCAACTACGTAGTATTTTTCTTTATTTAACGCATTATAAGTATAAAAAATCGATATCCCTAATAGAAGGAATGCAAATAAAACAGCTGCAATTCGCCGATAAGAATGAGAAGTATTTATTATACGATGGTAGAAAGCCGATCCAAACTTCTGTTGCGTTTCGTAGTCGCGGATCTTTTGTCTTAAATTATCATAACTCAGTTCCAGATCATCAAATTGGGCATTATTCCAGTTGTTGGTAAGCCATTGGTTAATATCTTCCCGATGAATATTATCTGAAAACATATCTCTAAGTTCTCTTAACTCAGAGGCAGATAATGATTCGCCCTTAATAAATTTATCTAGTATTGACTGAGTCTTTTGATTCATTTTTATTCTTTCTTTCTCTTAAATACGAAAAATGAATCAGTCTCCGTGACAGGAGTAGAAGAAATTTTTAGAAATTCAGGAATAAAAACATTTTTATCTTTTTTATTTCGTTCCTAAAATATTGAAGGGCCCGTCGGATTTGGGTATCAACAGTATTTTCTGAGATATTCAATTTTGATGCAATTTCTTTATATGATAGATTTTCAAATCGATTCATCACAAAGATGTCCCTCCGCTTTTCAGGAAGTTTATCCAAAGCTGAATCGAACCAATTCTGTAATTCTTTTTCTTCAAGTTTAAGAGAAGTATCATTAATGCAGAAATCGGACAGGAAAGAATCATCTTGTAAATAAATTGAATGCTTAAGGTTTTTTCGCAACTCATCAATAACAATATTGCGTGCTATATGGAAAAGATAAGGACCTAAAGGCCGATCTTCATCTAATTTTTCCTTATTAGTCCATACCCTAAGAAACACTTCATGAACTGTTTCTTCCAGATCAATTTGAGGAGGAACAGATCGCTTAATGAAATTTCCCACCTTACCTCTGTAACGATAAAATAGAATTTCAAAAGCCATTTCATCGCCTTGAGACAGTCTCTGAATTAACTTTTTCTCATCTATATTTTTCTGTTCATTCAAAGCTTTAATAGTTTGTCGGGGAAATTCAACCTATGTTCGGTGCAAATTATTCAGATAACATTTTAACTAACACAAAGAAGCTCGGATGATTAAGTTCATGATTTTTAAATGCATAAACAAAACGAAATCTCCTGATAATTAGCTTCACTAAAACTATCTAAATTTTCTGCATTGTTGAAGTTTCCTACAAAGAATTTATAAAAAGTTTAGGCCGACAATATACAATTTATGGGGGAATACCGTTAAAAAGCAAAAGCCATCCCGGGAATGGGATCCCGGAATGGCCTGTTTCTAATCTTGATATGTGGTGATTTTGAAATTCTTTGTATATGCCCAAAAAGAACTACATAACTTGTATATCATGTTGATCAATGACGTCTAATTATTCCTTTCATGAATTTCAATAGGCATCAAATTCGATCCTAAGATGCAACAGCAAGACCAGATATATCAGAGTAAATTCTTATCTGCTCTGCTTTAAGCTTAATATTCTATTGACTGCACAGTAACAGGTCCAAGTAATCCAGATGGGTCAAGCGGACTATCCGGGTTAAACGGATTCACACTGCACCATGTTTTTCGTTCTTCCTGAGGCAGCTTGCTATCACCCACCAATCTATTCACCCAGTTATTCGCCACTTCAACTTCCAGAACGTTATTACCTGTCTTAACAATATTGGAAACGTCTACACGCCATGGAGCAGTCCAGACCCCACCAACATTTTTGCCATTCAATTTGACTTTCGCCATTGATTTAACCTTGCCAAGATCAATATAGATTTTACCCTTCTGCGGTATATGGTTTAATGTGAAGGTAGAATGATAAACAGCTGTACCCGAATAATATTTAACACTTTCGTCAGTACAGGAAGCCCAGTCCTTAAGCGTTTCAAAAACAACCGGTTTTACTGGTCCTCGTTGAGATGCATTAAAAGCAACTGACCATGGCCCGGTAATTTCGGAAAGAACGGTTGGGTTAGGAAAATTAGCGGTGAGATCGCTCCGATGTGATTTCACTCCATTTTTTCTAAAAACGATGAACGCACTTTCAAAAGCTTCTAACTTCAACGGTACTATTGTTGTTTGAGATTTCAAAATATAACCAGGTAAATTCCGAATTGCGCCTTCGGTAGGTTGCCATAATTCCGGACTGCATCCTGTTACCCGGAATTCAGGATTAATATTGATGGTCTTATCTGATTGATTTGAGACGAAATATATATCCCCATCATTTAATGTACGGTGAATAAAAAGAGCCGGATCCTCATTGCTGAATTTGCAATCAGGTTTAACCTTAATTAAATCCAACGCTTCCTGCATCTCCATTCCCGACAGAATCATTCCTTTTCCGAACTTGGCATATTTAACAGTTTTACCATCAACACTTCCCCACAATTCAGAAGTCATTTTACGCACCTGAGCATCTGCTTCCGGATAATTTTTTAAACTGGGGGAATATTTAGGAGCAGGTCCAAGGACAACAGCCCCCTGACGAACAAGCTCTACAATCTTCTTCAGCAATTCAGGACGCATTGTTTCTAATTTCGGAAGAACAAGAATCCGATAACTCATACCATCGGGTAATACCAATTTTCCATCTTTTACAGAGACTCTATCTCGAATCACTTCTCCATTGATGTAATCAAAAGAATATCCCAAAGGAAGTTTCGGATCACAGATTCCTGTCATTTTAGGAACATCCTCCCCAATAAAATAAGCCACATCAGCCACATAATTCCCTTGTTGCAACACAAAATTACATCGTTTCAGGTAATTTGTGAAAGAACCCATCTGATTAAACCATGTATTATGACGATTGAATTCATTCCCAAAACCGGCATTCACACCCGGTACTTTTTCATCCGGTTGCTCGATGTAGACATGTAATAATGTATTGTTAATACCTTCGGTAAAAAAGCGATCCCCTCTTTGTTTCATGGTCGCAGGACAGCGTGAGAAAGCATAACCTCCGCATGTAAACGATTCTGCAGATACTTTTGTCTTTCCATAAATATGAGCACAAGATGATGCGGCACGATTTTCTATGTTTCCCAACTCACCTTCACTCCAGAACTCTCCACCAACTTCATCTGATTGTCCACCATATTGAAGGAATTCACCGGGGAAGCCCCAATGTCCGTAATTTTCGAGCCATGTTGTCAGACCATGTTTATGACTGACATCTCTTAAGCCTCCGACATAATCGTAAGCAATCTTATCGGCCACCATTCTTCTCAAATCCCATAGAAAACGATCAGAGATTTCACGGCTTTTCACAACATATCCGCTCAAAGTCGGGATGAAAGGAACAGGATCATATCCATATCGTCCTTTAAAATCCTCAATAAATCCATCGGTCCAGTTCTGTCCACCTCTTTCATAACTGTCTTCAACCGTAACCTTCCATGTTTTTCGATCCTGGGCCGGAACACGTCGCATAATTTCACCCAGGAAAGCATCAAAATGAGAAGCAATATGTTTTTTACTCATCTTATCAGCTTCCAATCCTGTTGCTTCCGGAGAGGCTGGCTCGTTTACCACCCCAGTAGGAGTCATACCACTCACCATAATCCTCCAGTTACCTTCCGGAACATTCCAATTTAAGGTTCCATCAGATGTAACATTCGAAGTTATATCCAATACTGCTTTCGGATCAATAGCTAAAGTCGGGTCTTCAATTTCGGGTTGTTGTTCCCACATATATTCATGCCAATAGGGCAAGGGGGTCTGGAACATTTTTGCCAATGACTTTTCAGGATAACGTTCCACTCTTGGGATTGCAGAAAGTTCCACCTCAGCAATTTCACTATTTGCGTTAGCTCCACTGATGACTAAACGAAAAGTATTTGCTGTTGTTGGAGGAATTGAAATGACAATAGGTGCATAAGGTTGAAAGCCCACAGTCAGACTGGGATTCGTACGATTGATCTCAAAACTCTTTAAAAGACGATAACTATCACCTTCTTTTACAAAAAGCTCCCCATTCGCTCTTATCGGCTTCTCTGCAGTTTGAACAATCAGGCTTCGGACAGTTGCCTGAGCATCTGACTGAATATCGATAGACAACGGTTTTTCACCATCCAAAGTCACACCGGTTGCTTTATTCCCATCAAACAGATTGCTTATATTATCAATTTTAGGATTTGATGTAATTTGCGGATTCAGTGAATGAATGGACACTCCTGATACTTCAGGAATTCTATATGCTATCACCTTAACCAATTGAAATTCTTTGGCCGGCATCTGCAATTTAGACGATAATTTCTGAGAACCTGTTACCTGAAGTTCAGACGAAGCCAGATAGCGCATTGCTTGTTCCGGTTTTATCCAGGGACCACCCGATTGGCTCCAACCAGGACTATTAAATATTCCAATCTGAATATTTAATTCGGTAGCTGTCTTCAAGGCCGCATGAACAATATTCCACCACTCATCACTAAAAATTTTAACCTTTCCATAAGGCGTTTCTCCTAATCCAATATTTCCGATAAAAGCACGGTTAATGCCAACACGTTTCATCGCATGAAGATCTTTTATAACGCCTTCTTTGGAGATATTGTCCGAAATCCAATACCAATAAACACTCGTTTGGACAGAGTCCGGAATGCTTATAAAACCTGTTTTAATATCTGCTAATCCAATTTTCTTTTTAGGAACTGCTGCATGAATCGTTTGAATGAAAAAAATAAACAATAGCAACATCAACGGGAAAAGGATTAGCTTCCTTCTCTTAATAAAACTCGCGTTTGTCATCATTTGTCTTTATGTTTCAATTAGTTTATTGTCAGAATAGTTAAAAAATATTTCTACCATCTTATTGCAAACCTTTATTAACCAAGAAAAGAGTAACAATATTCCTTCTTAGGCTCTAAATTTTGCTTTGCTCATCACAAGATTATTCCCCTTACGTCCACAAGACGAACAGAGGAACTCTCGCATTTGGATTAAAGGTTTGCTACCAAAGTTATTGCAACGTTAAAGCGACCTTAAACGGTATAATCTTTATTGGCTAAATCTGCTCTATTTTTATATACCGGACGACAGTGAAAAAGAATAAAAAGGATACGTCTATTTGTATTTTTCGGCTTGCCCGGATTTATTAAATATCAGCTGATAAAGTAAGGAATTTAATGATATACCTACCTGAAAAACACATCCATAAAATGAGCATTCTTTTATACAAAATGACATCCACAATTCATGATAAAGCAAGATGGCCATTCCTGGAATAGAATCCAGAAATGGCCATCTTTTCTTGCATTTACAACTACTTGCTTTGCCTCTGAAACGGCAAGAATCAAACACTGTCTTTTCCGTAACGAATCTACTATTGAGCAAAAGAGGGAAGCAGAAAATTTGTCAACTATTGTCTTCCATATATATCAGTAAAGAAAACTGATCAGCCTTATTAAAATCATTATAACTCTACTTTAATAAAGCTGTAAGTCAACGTTTTTTACAAAAACACATTAAAACGCAACAAAACTTAATAAAACAAGCTTCTTGCTCTCTTTACCTTACATCAGGAACTACTTTCAGAAGAACAACTCCATGCGAACTAACTTCGGCTTCAAAATTTGATTTGAATTCACCCAAATCTTTGTGAAGCCATAAATCCCTGATTTTCTGTTCACCGTTTACTTTAATATCTGAAAAATTTAAATTGACTTTAGCAGTAGTAGTTCCAAGGTTGAACAAACCCACTGCTTTTGAACCATCTTCCAAATCGCGTGCAAAAATCTGAATATCGCCATTTTTGACAACAGGAACTGCTTGTTTTCCCAACGGGTCCTGATCAATCGCGATTACCTCTTTATTGCCAAGTATTTCAAGTGTTTCAGCTGACATGTTATTAAGATCGTTGCCTGCCAAAAGAGGTGCAGCCAACATACACCAAAGACTAAAATGCGTACGGTACTCGGTATTGGTCATCCCTCCATTTCCGACTTCCAACATATCCGGGTCATTCCAATGACCAGGTCCGGCATAGGGTGCGTAAGCATCCTGACTAAAGCCGATCCTTGACATTGATTGCCAGTTATCCTGAATGTCATAACCGGTACGCCAAAGATTTCCGCCTACCTGTTGTCCCCATTTCCATACATCTGCCAGTCCATATTCGCAAAGACTATAAACAATAGGGCGACCAGATTTTGCAAGAGCCCGTCCCATTTTCTGATAAACAGCCTGTAATTGTGAATTTGAATAGATACGCTGAGCACTGCACCAATCGTATTTAATGTAGTCGATCCCCCAGGAAGCATACGTTTTTGCATCTCGATCTTCATGGCCATAACTTCCTTCATAGCCACCACAAGTGCGAGGTCCAGGAGAAGAATAGACACCTAATTTTAGTCCTCGTTCATGGACATAATCGGCAAGTGCTTTCATATTCGGGAATTTCTTATTCGGAACAATATTTCCACGTGCATCTCTCTCCCCTTCCCAACAATCATCAATATTAATATAAACATACCCAAGAGAAGCAAGACCACTTTTCAACAATGCATCAGCAGCAGCACGTACAATTGAGTCATCAACCCGATTACCGAAATGGTTCCAGCTATTCCATCCCATAGGAGGAGTTTGAGCAGCACCACTTCCTTTAACATTTTTCAGAGCAGGCAAAGGAATGGATTTTGGTGGTCGTGCTTCTGCTTCAGACACCCGAAATGCAGATCCTTTTTCCAATCCATTGCCATAATCGATGGTCACATAAAGATTCTCTCCTTCTGGACGCAAACGATAGCTAATGTTCCAATCGGTGCCAAAGACAATCTCGTTACCTTCCTGATGAGGGTTGCGAATTTGCAAATCGACTGTACTTTTGATAGATACAGTTCCATCAAGAACAGTACCATTCTGACGCAATATGAAATAAGTCGGAATAACAATGCCATCACCTTGAGCAATATCTACACGCCATGCACCGGTAAGATCTGTTGGTTGCTTTTTATTATCTTCATCAATACGTTGGGTGTTTTTATGAGAATTACGTATGACTATATTACTCTTACTCTCCAATGGATTTAATGCCATTGTTGTTCCCAACAGTATTATTAATGCAAAACTTGAAATTTGTCTCATTAGAAATTGCTTTAAAAAATTACTCTAGTTTTTAATTTCTGCCTCTACTGTATTTTTACCTCATTCATGGGTAATTGCTTCTTTATAATACTAAGATATAAACATCTATCTACGAGAACCCAGATTTTTGCGATTGAATTCATTGCCAAACTTAGCATAAATCCCGTGATTCTTCAACTAAAAAATATCTCCCAATAGTTATTCATACGTCAGATGCTACAATGCTTTTATCATTTAAGTAAAAGCCTGATACATATTTATTTCCATAAGGAATAAGCCGATCAAAAGAATTCTCTTCATGATTTCTTCTTTTTATAAAAAGAAATACCATCCTAATAAAAACTATTAAGATGGCATTCTAATTTATTCAACATATATTAATATGAAATGAGGTCT
>JAUZOB010000105.1 GCA_030706665.1 Bacteroidota bacterium | reverse complement strand
TTTGCATTTGCAATCGGATTGTGATTAACCGGAAGATAACTGAACCGATCAGATGATTCGGAGATATTATTATTTCGGAGACTAATACGAAGTGTATTCAGTTCGATTCCGACAGGGCAAACGTTCTCACATCTTCCACAGAGTAAACAATTCTCAACCTTCGAACGACATGTTTTCTTCTCCCGATGGTCACGAAGGACATATACTGACTGAACATCGGTAATCCCTGCAGCCGTGTTGAGCTGACAAGGGTCGATGCATATCCCGCAACGAGAGCATGCCTGAACCTGAAAGTCAGAATATGAAGTATAACTTTCATTGGCTTTCAATCCATATTGACGAAGAAATATAAGAGGAATCTCTGTTAGAATATGCATGTATCGGGAGAAGGGCATTGCAATGAAAAAAGAGCCCAAAGCCAATGAATAAGCCCACCATGCAGGATAAGCCAGGTCATTGACCGGAAGGAATGTCGCCAGAAACTTTCCGAGAGTACCTGTAAGAAAGCTTCCGGATTGATAGATTCCGCAAGTAAGGCTCTCTGCAAGTAATCTGAGTGGGAAGATAAACCAAAGAGCCGAAAGTGCAACTCTGTCACCAAGTGTATGCTTCGTTGTTTTCTTCATTCCCAACGTTGAAGGCTTCATCCGTTTCATAAAGGCCATCGCAAGACCTGTCAGCACAAAAAGAAGCAGAAGGTCCATGAAGAAAGCAAAGTTGATATAGGTAGCTCTTGCAAGAGGTTCATCCGGGAAATAAAAGCGGAAGAACACCGGCACATAGGGTGGATTGAGCGGATCATCGAGGTAAAACAGTGTTTCCACTTTACCGACTACGATCAACAGAAACCATCCGAAAGCAAGGCTCATGTGCATGTAGCCCAGTCTTGGGTTTACTTTGAATATTTTACGATGAAGAAGACTCTCATAAAAAATCTCTCTCATGGCTAAGAGACTTTTCCGGGTGAAAAGCCCCTGACGTATCAGTTTTTTATCGCTCTTCGGGAGATAGCGATACCATCGGATGTATTTATAGAACAATACTCCGAGTAATATCAGGAATCCTATCGAGAAAGGAATGACAAAAGGGTCAAAGTATAGCTTCATACTCTTTTATTGCTTTTTGAATTGATACGACTACATTTCTGGTGTTGACCCCTCTGGGGCAAACAAGCCTGCATTTACCACAGAGCATGCATTTGGATACTTCTTCTTTTATTCGGGTGTATTCTCCAAGACGTAATGCATGATGAAGTTTTCTAAAATTAAAGCTGGTAAGATTGCCTGCAGTACAGGTCGCCGTACAGCTTCCGCATCCGAAACAACGAAGGAGTGACGGTTCGTTATTTAGGACCCAATTCGACAGACGGTAATCGTTTGTATCCAGATTAATTGCTCTGGGTTGGCTTATTGTATACCCCCATTTCATACTTTAATCGTTTTGAAGGAGGAACTTGTGTATTTTTAATGCTGCAGATCCGGCTTCCATAAGCGTTTCCCCAATATTACGGGGAGCAGTGCATGTTCCGGCAAAATAGAGTCCTGGAATTGCTGACTCAACAGAGTGGTTGAATGGATCAACAGGATTGAAGAATCCATTTGAACGGAGCTCTGCTCCTGATGTCGCAGCAAGTGCTTTATTGCAGGGAGAGGCAGTCATTCCGACCAATAAAACCAGAAGGTCTACACTCAATCGAACCGGTCTTCCTGCTAAGGTATCTTCTGCTTTGATCTGAATACGATTTTCCTGATTCAGGGCAGCTTCTGAGATCCTTCCACGGATGAACGTTATTCCCCATTTTTCCTGGGCTTCTCTGTACAGCTCTTCGTAGCCGGCACCGAACATACGCATATCCATGTAAAAATTATAGACCTCACATTCTGGCAAAGCCTGTTTTACTTCGATTGCCTGCTTTACGCCGGTGATACAACATACCCTTGAGCAATGAAACTGTCCCACTTTCTCATCGCGTGATCCGACACAATGCAGGAAAGCGATTTTTGAAGGAGTTCTTCCCTCTGCGGTTGTAAGCGGTTGCCCTTCTCTGAAAAGCTTTTCAAGATCGGAAGAGGTAATTACATTGGGATATGTTCCATATCCATATTCTTCTTTCAGTCTGGCATCGAAAAGTTCAAATCCGGTTGTTAGGAGAACCGCGTCTGAATGTTGTGTTTCTTCTGCATTCAATAGAATATCAAATCCATGGGTCAGATTGCTTATCTTTTGAACTTCAGTATTCAGCCGAATCGTGACCTTGCTCTTTTCTATTGCATTTTGCAATTCTTTGAGTAACGTCATTGAAGGTGTTTGATCAGGGAACAGCCGATCCCATTGATTCAACTTGCCACCGAGTTTATTATCTTTCTCGATCAGTAAGACCTCGATTCCTAATTCACTTAGTTGTGATGCTGCCTGCATACCTGCGGGTCCGCCTCCTATGATAGTTACGTGTTTTCCTTTCATTTATAGAACACAATTTTGTGGTAATTGTGGTTTACCTAGATTCTTCCCGTTAATACCTAAATATTTTTCTTCTGCATTGTAAGGGATTCCCATTTTATCAAGTAATGGTTCAACCGGAACCTGATGCATTTGCAAACCAAGGTCCCATGGAGAATATCCAAGTACCAGACCAGTCATCTCTTCATAAGTCAGGACCGGAATTCCTCGTCCGTTGGGTCCGTAAGTCTTATGTTCCATCTCGCCGATAGTGTATTGCCAGCGATCGAGGAACATTGCACATCCGGGACAGTTACCTACGATAAAGTTAGGTTTGTAGGGAGCCATTGATTCAAATTTCTTCTTTGAATTGGCAACCGAATATCCTCTGTTGGCCATTACCAGATAGTTTCGGAATCCGAAACCACAGCAATGTCTGCGTTCAGGATAGTCAACGACGGTTCCTCCCCACGATTCAATCATTCCTGCCAGAACATAGGGAAATTCTGAACCCCCAATCCCTTTAGAAGGGAATATTTTTGCATAATGACATCCGATGTGTTCAACTCCTTTTAAGGGTTGACCGGTTTTTACATCGACAAATGAATATTTTGCATTCTCTGCAATCTTCTCACGATAATGAAAGATGAGATCAGAGGTGTGTACCAGATTCTTTGGTTTGTTAAATTCCCGTTTGGTTGCTTTGTATAAGTTCTCTCTTGCCTTTTCTTCCAACTCCGGGAAGTGTTCCCACATATCCAGGATTTCAACATATAAACCGAATGAAGTAACGCAGGAAGGTAAGAAATTCTCGTAACCGGCTTCGGTCATTAGTGCAAATTGGCGTGCGATTACGGTCATTGTAGTTTCCAGAGGAACAATGTCGGTATGATAGCCAATACCGGTACAGGTTGTATGTTTAGGATCGTCGTAAACGTCCAGTGACAAATCATTGCGAAGTATATTCAGATAAGCTGTTTCTGAGCCGGGAAAGAAATTCTGACGGATACAACTTCTGGCATAATAGAAGTGATCGTCGGCAATCTCTTTTTGATATTCTTTCCAATTCCGATGTATCGTGCGTGGGGTGTCCATAGCTAATTTTTTAAAGATGACTATGCTGTCCGTTATTTGCAGTATAGATTTGCATGAAGTAGTCTTCTTTGTCAGCATCCATACCCATTTCCAGTGCTTTCTTCCTGGAAAATCGTTCGATCAGGTCATAGAAATCACTTCCACCTGAGACTTCAAATATCTTTTCTAATTCACCCAGTGTCTCATCATCAATTTTGCGCATTGCACCCGGGCCTTGTTTGTTATAATTCCCTCCAACACGTTCAAACACTTCTGCTGCGTTTTCCGTAATCCATTCCCACACAGGGCCTTGTTCCGGATGCATCTCAGCTTTGACAATGGAAGGGTGAACGCAATAACCCATAGACAGGATGTTTTGTCCAATCGTTCTTTTGATGGCCAATTGTTGTCTTCCTTTTTCTGATTCGGTGAAAAAACCCAGTTTCTGTGAAAGGGTCCTTAAGGCCTGAATCACATAAGCCGGAGTATTGTTTCTTGGACAACGGGGTTTACATGACATGCATTCCCCGCAGTACCAGATGGTATCGCTTTTTAATAATGACTCGATTGTTTCATCGTCGCGTGACTGAACCTGATCTACGATTTGTCTCGGATCGTAATTATAGAATTCAGCCGCCGGACATACTGCCGTACAAACGCCACAGTTCATGCAGGCATTTAATCCTTCTTCAAATCGTACGTCCTTGCTTAGTAATTCAAAATATCTACCCATAAATCGACTCTTATTCACAGATGATTATGCTCAAATTGGTCAATAACTCTCTGTATAGCAAATATAAGAATAGCTTTGTGTGTATCCATACGTTAATACACTTTTTGAGGTAAGCAAAAAGATGTATATTTGATAAGTATAAATACTTATGAGTGAAGAGCGGAGAGATTCTTTGAGATGAAGGAGTGTATTTTGTGTCTGAATTTATACAGCCGATTCTTCAATGATGAGATCTGTTCCTGTAGCAGTATTTCAGGTTTAGAATTCAACCAGCTTATTTTTGATTGCAAAAACTACAAGGTTCGCCGTATTCTTACAATTAGTCTTAGCTAATATATTCGCACGGTGTTTATCAACGGTCCGTTTGGAGATAAAGAGCTGCTCGCCGATTTCCTGGTTTGAATATCCTTTGCAAATGAGAATAAGAATTTCGAGCTCTCTCTCTGATAATTCCGTATCTAACTTGTGGCTTTCCGATGAGGACTTCAGATTGCTGACCAGATTAAAAAGTAATTCCTTTGAGAAGAAGCTTCCTCCCTCGATAACTGATTCGATCGCATTGCAGACTTCTGTGATATCTGAATTTTTCAATAGGAACCCTTTGACTCCGGCACTTACCATTTTAAAATAGTAATCCTCTTCGCCATACATAGAGAGGGTAATAATTTTTAAATTCGGATATTTCTTCAATGCCAGCTGAGCGGCTTCAATACCATCCATCTCGGGCATTGCAATATCCAGTAAAACTACATCTACCGGAGTGGTGTCAAGTAGTTCGAGAAATTCTTTCCCGTTCGATGCTTCTGCAACAATTTTGAAATTATTGAAGTTATTCAAAAGCATTCGCAATCCGTTTCGGAACAAAGTGTGGTCATCGACCAGCATTATCTGATATTTGCCATCATTCATGATTGTCGTGCATTGACTTTTATAAAGACTTTAGTCCCATTGCGAGGGGCGCTTTCTATGTTGAATTCTCCCTTTAAGGAGTTGATGCGCGAGATAATATTTGAATATCCCATTCCTCTTCTCGGCTCCTTCAATACAATGTCAGGGTTAAATCCGATTCCATTGTCTGCAAATATAATTGTTATTTGATCATCTTCCAGTTTCATGTTGATATTGATCTTAGTTGCTTTCGCATGTTTAATGGTATTGTTGATTAATTCGCATACCACACGATACAATATCACTTCGCTTTCGTGATCAAACCGCTCGTTCTTCAAATTCGTTTCAAACGCAACTTCTATTCCTTTTGAGATATTTAATTTGTTTATGAAATTCCATAAAGCACGGGTCAATCCGAAGTTGTCAAGGATGTGCGGACTAAGATTGTTTGATATCTCTTTCAGACTTCTGATAGCTTCGTTAATCACCATGTCGGTGTTAACGATGATCTCTTTCTGTGATTCTTCAACTTCCATCTGTGAAAGAGAAGATACGGCCATTTTAACGGTGGAAAGCAATGGCCCTAATCCGTCATGAAGATCTTTGGCAAAACGCTGTCTTTCTTTCTCTTCTGTCTGGATTATAGCCTTAAGGATCTTCTTTTCCACTCGCCTGCGTTCCTGCTCAGACCTTTTTATATAATTGAAAATCTTCTGGATTAGAAAGACACCGATTGCAAAGCAGAGAGAAGTGACTACACCCACCCATACAAAGATATCCTTGGGGTCAACGATAGTGACTTTGCTGACGGTCGGGACGAATTCTACCAGGCGTTGAAATGCCATAAAGATCAACCCGATTGTAATCAGAATCCATGAAAGATTGTATTTCGTGACACGTGTCAGCTTCAATGCTACTCCGGCAGCAAAGAACTGCAGGATGATGGCCAACGCAAGTAAAATCTTCAGTACCATTGTTCTTGAATTTGGTTTTCTGCAAAATTAAGCTTTCTTGCCGATGAATTACATGATTTAGGAAGATGGATTATTGTGAGGGGAAAGATTTATGGTTAATTTAGCCCGTGAACCGGTCACTCAGGTTGTCTGTTCTTCAAATATCTTAATATGAATGCCCTATGTCGAGTTTGATGATATATAAAGCCAGTGCCGGATCAGGCAAGACTTTTCAACTGGCATCACAATATCTGCAAATTGTAATCCAGGACCCGAAAAATTATCGTTCCATCCTGGCTGTTACTTTTACCAATAAAGCAACGGCAGAGATGAAAGACCGAATTCTTTCCGAACTATATAACCTCTCATCGGGTCTTGATTCTAAATATTTAGAACAGTTGCAAACAGAGACCGGATTTAATGAAGAAAAGATCAGAGAAAGGGCAGGGATGGTGCTTAACGGCATCTTGCACGATTACTCACGTTTTGCAATCAGTACCATCGATAGTTTCTTTCAAAAGGTAATTCGTGGCTTTAGCAGAGAAATAGGACTTCAGGGTGGATATGATATCGAACTTGACAGCAACAGAGTATTGGAAGAGGTGATTGACCTTTTGCTCATGAACCTGGATGAGAATGACGGATTAAGACATTGGTTGCTTGAGTTTGCAGAAGATCTACTGAAAGAAGGGAAGTCTTGGAATTTCCGGCAAACCCTGTTCGATTTTGCCGGAGAATTGTTTCAGGAAGCCTATAAAGAACTAGATGATCAGGTAATATCTAAAATATCGGACAAAGAGTTCATGAAAGATTTCCGGGCTAAAGTCTCTGCGCAGAAAAAGGGCTTTGAGAATAAATTAAAAGACATCGGGACCCGAGGAGTAATGCTCATGAAGCAACATGACCTCAGTGTTGATGACTTCAAGCAAAAGAACAGAGGTGTCGGGAGTTTTATTACCCGATTGGCTGATCCTTCGACAGAATTACTTTTAAAAGGGCCCAATGCTTACGTGTTAAAAGCAGCGACAGATTATTCCGAATGGTATAGTCCTAAATCCCCGGGCACATTGATTTCACGAATTGAGACGGCCCTTAATGACGGACTTTTTGAATGTCTGAATGAAGCAATTCAATATTGGGATCAGAATTTGCCTTTCTATGTCTCTGCCGATGCGGTTTTGAAGAATCTCTATACCTTGGGAGTATTAACTGATCTCTCCAGACAGCTTAAAAGCTATTGTCAGGAAAATAATGTCCTTCTATTGGCAGATTCAACTGAGTTGTTGCGTAAAATCATCGGTCCTTCCGACACCCCGTTTGTCTATGAAAAATTAGGTTCTCATTTCAGAAATTATATGATTGATGAGTTTCAGGATACATCCGGTTTGCAATGGGATAACCTGAGACCTCTGGTCGAAGATGCTCTTTCCGAAGATAAACAATGTCTGGTTGTAGGTGATGTAAAACAGTCCATCTATCGTTGGCGAAACGGGGACTGGAAACTATTGGCCGGTAGGATAAGTGAAGAGTTAGGACGGTTTGGTCCGGATGAAATATCATTGAATCGCAACTGGCGAAGTTCCCGCAATGTGGTGCGTTTCAATAATGCTTTCTTCTCAATAGCGCCTCAGCTCTTGCAGGGGATGATCAATAATGAGCTTGATGAAGGAAATGTTCCAGTGAAAAACTCAGATTGGTTCCGGTCTATTTTGGTGAACGCTTATCAGGACCATCATCAAAAATTTAGGGATGATGCGGCTGAAGGTATGGTACGGATTGAGTTCGCACCGGAGGAAAGGGAGTCTTCCGGGAGGGGAAATTCTACTGCATGGCGCGAAAGTGCACTTGTGAGGATGACAGAAGTGATTAAAGAATTACAGGATCAAAATGTTGCTCCCGGCGATATCGCCATATTGGTCAGAAAGGCTTCCGACGGAAGAGATGTCGCAGAATGGTTAATTCAGGAAAAGATGAAAGATTCTTCCGGACGTTTTTGCTATGATGTAATATCCAATGACTCGCTTCTGATTTCTTCATCACCGACTGTCCGCTTTCTTACTGCTTTTCTGAAATATATACACGATCCGGAAGACGAAATAAATAAAACCTTTCTGTATAGTGAATACATTCGTTATATCTATCCGATCTTAAGCCGTGAGAATAGGGTGCCGCCTCATCTGGTTGCTGATACAACCGGTCAGGTTTCTCTCTTCGCTGCACCTTCTGCTGATTTGGAAGAGAATTTACATCCTCTGTTTTCAAATGAAGCTGAACTTGTATCCAGAATATTTCCCTTTTTTACAAATCCGACGGAAGAAATTCCTAAGTATTTTAAGATGAACTCCCTTTACGAAGGAGTGCAAGAGGTTATTACCTGGTTTGGCCTCAATAACCTTGATTCCGACTTGCCATTCATTCAGGCTTTTCTGGATGAGATTATTGCCTTCGGAAAAAGTGAATATTCTGATTTGGGTGGATTCCTGGAATGGTGGTCAGTTCAAGGGGCAAAGCACACGATTAATGCTTCCGAAAAGCAGGATGCGATCCGGATTATTACCATTCATAAATCAAAGGGGCTGGAATTTAAAGCGGTCCTGATTCCTTTTTGTGACTGGGATTTAAATCCCAGGTCGGGCGACGTTATCTGGTGTAAACCAGAAGAGGCACCTTTCAATGAGTTGAAACTATTACCGGTAAAATATAATAATCAGCTGGCAGGTTCAGTGTTTGCCTATGATTATTATCTTGAAAAGGTGCAAACCTGGCTTGACAACCTGAACCTGTTTTATGTCGCCTTTACCCGTGCCGAGGATTTCTTATGGACTTATGCACCACAGGGGAAAAAGGATAAAACAATCTCCCGGATGGGAAGCCTGCAATATGCCATTGTCTCCGGAGCATCCTCCTTGACAGAGAAGGATTCTATAGAATCATTTACTGCAGAAGACTTCCAACTGGATAAAAATCTCTGCTTTCATAAAGGGCAAATTTCATTTTCCGAAGCCGGATCTGTTAAAGATGAATCGGCAAAGTTGTCTCTAAAAGGAATAAGCGTCAGTGACTTTTCCTCACGGCTGCAACTGAAAAACCATAGCGAGGGATATTTTATTCTGGATGATAACCATCGATTTGCAGGCTTAAATGAAGGAATGCTTATTCATGAATTGTTGTCGGGCGTAAAGGCTGCCAATGATTTGGATAAAGCCATTCATCAAATGATATCCGATGGAAGGATCACACAGGAACAGGGAGCGGAATATGAGATCAGAATCCGGAAACTGCTCTCTGACCCTCAGGTGAAGGATTGGTTCGACTCCCGGTGGGAAATTTATAACGAACGAACTGTAATTCTGCCAGGAGGTGAGACCAAACGGCCCGACCGCGTGATGATTAATGGGAGTCAGGTTGTCGTAGTGGATTTTAAATCGGGAGAAAAAGAATCGAAGTCACACTACTATCAGGTTCTGGTATATCTGAAACTCTTCAGGGAAATGGGTTATTCGAATGTGACCGGATATCTTTGGTATCTGTACAATAACAAGATAGTGACAGTGAAATAATCAGGTGTAGCTACTTCTAATGTCAACCTCATTCAAAGAGCGGAATATGGATAACTAAAAAACATATTCCGCTGGAAATAGGAAATCCTTATTCCACAATAATTTCATCAATAAAGATTCTGGGCTTTAATTCGGTCTTCGGGCTTATTTTTAAGTCTTTCGGAAAACCGTTCGGAGCCATGATTTTGACATAACGTGTTTGTATCGGGTCAAAATCAATGGAAAGTGGATAAACGAAGATAGCATCATTCTCATTTTGCTTCTGCAGATCCACAAAGCGTACCGGATTAAAATCAATTCCATTCATTGAAATCTGAACGCTAACCAAATGAGGGACAAATATAAGCCGGTTGGGGTAGTGGAAGAAGTTCATCTGGAGTTTGGATATGATGGTCGGTTCCCCCAAATCAATGATCAAATCCATGTCATTTCCTCTGAATCCCTGCCA
>JAUZOB010000104.1 GCA_030706665.1 Bacteroidota bacterium | reverse complement strand
GTCCTTGTCATTGTACGATATATCTTCCTGACAGAAGCTTAATCACCCTCTGAAAGGAAAATTATAAGAGACTGACAGAAAAAGCTGATTAAATTCCAAACGATCGGCTGTTCTATCAGTCTCTTTTTTATCCCCTCAATCTTCACAAATTTCATACTAGATCCATCTAAAGAGCAGATAATCCACCATTCGCAACTCGTTCTCTCATCTTAAAATAATAAGGCCCTCCCCCACTAAGATCCATCTCCGGACGTTAAAGAGAACAACATCTCCCCCACAAAAATATATTTGCATTAAATCCTGTTTTTTTTACCTTTGCATCACTTCACAAAGAAGGGTTGTTAGCTCAGTTGGTTTAGAGCATTACCTTGACAGGGTAGGGGTCACTGGTTCGAATCCAGTACAACCCACTTCGAATAAAAAACCGTAATTGAAATTCATTCAGTTACGGTTTTTTTATTTTATGAGTTTGCCCAAATACTATTTAATAAAATCCATCCTCCCATAATATCCGGTTTTCAATAAGAAATGAAACGTCAACATTGAAGCAGTCGTATCTATATTACTTTAAACTTTCATCAATAGAACCAATGCTTAAAGCACAAAAAATATCCATTATCCTTATGATCCCTCTTGTGATCCTTATTGTCTCTGCAATCTGGTATCCCACCGAGGTTACACTGATCTTCCTCGTTATCATCGCTATGAGCTGGATCATTAAACTTTTACGCTTTTTTCTCTGATTAACTAAGTCCTATTAATCGGGTAAACTAAAACATTTGCCGTTTAAAACTTTCAGAAAGAAGCATAACCCTGTTTTGAAACTGAAAAATTGGCAAGGCAGGAGGTGATCCATTTCAATTATTATCAGAATTCTTCTATTTGATCTACGATTCCCCTCACAGAGTGCATTTAATCACCCGTCATAAATTCACCTAAAATTTTCTTTATGAATAATTGCATTTAAAGAATAGATGCTTTAATTTTATTTATCAATCTAAACCAAAATGCAATCTAACACCAAAACTCACCGAATCCTTCGTTTAATACTATTTTTATCAAATAGTTATCCAAAAACCAAAGAAGACTGCACCTCCTTTCTTGGAATCAAAGATTCGGCATTCTATAATTATCGAAATGTTTTACTGGACACAGGTTTCGATCTCCAGCAAAAAGAAGGTAAGTACTGGATAGATTATCCCGACCAGGATTATCAGGTATTACGCAATGTTCTGCACTTTTCAGAAGAAGAAACCTACATCCTTTCAAAAAGCATCGATCTAATGGATGAAAATAATGCTTATACTACCCGTCTCAAGCAAAAGCTTACTGCTTTTTTAAATCAGGATAAAGTCATTGAATCCTATCTCAAAGAGAAATCATCTATTACACAAGCTCTCCGTAAAGCTCAAAAAGAGAAGAAACAAATTTTACTAATCAACTATGCCTCCGGCAACAGCCAGACCATAAAAAACAGAATGGTTGAGCCATTCGAATTTAAAGACGATTTCAGTCTGGTCTGGGCATTCGATACGGAATTAAAGCAAAACCGTCAATTCAAAATCTGTCGAATAGAAGATGCAAAGGAAACGTTGTTGAATTGGGAATACGAACGATCACACCACTCGAAACCCGTTGATATCTTTCGCAATACCGGGGACTTTAATAAAGAGGTGGAATGCATAATGAGTCTTAAAGCCAAAAATCTGCTAATAGAAGAATACCCCTTAGCCGAGCACTTTCTAACGAAGCACGCCAACAATCAGTTCATTTTGAAAGCACCGATTGCCAAATACGAAGGGCCAGGCCGGTTTGTGATGGGACTGGGAGAAGACATCCAGATACTTGGAGATTCAGGTTTTTGTGAATTCATTCAAATTAAACTCAAAAAATGCCAACAATTATTGACACACTTTGCGATTTCAGGAGTGTGATTAATGAACTTGCCGGCATAAATCAGATTGTACTTAATCATGAAAACCAATCTATCCCAATATGTAAAAATATAAGCATCCCTAATATAAGGACTCACCTAAAATATATCAACATAAATAAGATTTATAATGAGAATACATTTAAGAATTCAAACGACAAACAAGACTATTCCTTTTGACCACCAGCCATTATTAACCGGTACTATTCATAAATGGCTGGGATGGAATGATGAACATGGTGAAATATCACTTTATTCATTCTCCCAGTTAGAAGGAGGGAAAGCAACCTCTGAAGGTTTATTATTTTGGAAGGATACAATTTTATTTTTCAGTTCTTATGATCCTGCTTTGATTAAGAGAATGATCACAGGGATACAGTCTGATCCAAGTATGTTTTATGGGCTGAAGGTTTCTGAAATAATTATTCAGGAAGATCCTGATTTGTCAGAGAGAAATCTATTCCACGTTGCCAGTCCTATTTTTCTTAAACGACGAGTTGGAGAAAAAGTAGATCACATTTTATACAATGACCCCCGAGCCAGTGATTGTCTAAAAGAAACTCTCTTAACAAAAATGACTAAAGCTGGACTAGCAGATGAATCTTTTGACATTCGCTTCGACACAACTTACACCAAAGCTGGAACAAAGAAAATTACTTATAACAAGGTGCAAAACCGAGCTAACTGGTGTCCGGTAATTATCGAAGGCAAACTCGAAACCAAGCAGTTCGCATGGAATGTCGGTTTAGGAAATTCAACAGGTATTGGTTTTGGTGCAATAAAATAAACAAGGAATCCATGTTATACATTGTAAAATATTCAGGTCCATTCGGATTTATTAAACCCTGGACCGCGGTGAGAGATGGAAAAACTTTCAGTCAGCAATTTTTAACACCTTCAATTATCGAAGGAATCAGGCAAAAGTTAGAGGTAAGTTCTATTGTCCGGTATAAACTAACATACAAATCAATCAGTGTACAGCAGGAGCAAACTCAAACACGGGGTTGGGGGAAAAAAGCACAACTTAAAATAATGGTTCGCAATCAGTCTATTCTTGAACGTGGCGTAATGATAAACCCAATTCTCTATTTGGCTTTCGGAACGAAAGAAGATGCTATAAAAAGCGCAAAGCAACACATTTGCTTGTGTCGAAATGAGGATGTTTTGTTTCCCGAATCAGAAACAATGGAAATGAATGATTTTGAATTCGATCAATTGACTGGATTTGAATTACGTTTTGGAAAAAATGAGAAGTCATTTTTGGTTGGTTTTAATCGTTTTGATGAAGCAAAACCCATGTACGGTTGGTTAGAGATTACAGGCAAACCAGTTAGTGAAATATAATGGAAAACTTCGACCACATATTAGCCAAAGGAGAAGAAAATGGTCGCATTACATTAGTGCAACATTTAACCGAAGTCGCCTTTCTAGCTGAAAAGGTAGCTTTGAATCTTAGTTTGGATGTTTCAATAGCAAGACGAGGTGCCATACTTCATGATATTGGCAAAGCAAGTTCGCTTTTTCAACAAACGCTAAATAAAAATTTTCATCGACCTCCCGGTTTCTTGTTTCGTCACGAATTGGCTTCCCTGTTTTTTATATCACTTCTTGAAGAGAAAGAAATACATCCAATCATTGACATGATTGTAGCTCATCACAAATCTGTTTATCAAGATACAGGTGGAAAAGGATTGCTTGATTTGATTGAAAATGATCCGGATTGTTTTGATCGTCATATCAAGGATTTTAATATATGGAGCAAAGATGCACTTTCTATTCTGAAACAGTTTGGATTTGCTACAAAACTAATCTCAATTGAGCAAGCCAAAGAAAGTTTCGACGAAGTGGTTGAATATTGTCAATCTAGATCGTATGGTTATTCTGAATGGAAGGGCGTTTTAATGGCAGCTGATCATTTGGCTTCGGCTATGAGCGGCTACACTAAAACACTAGAGAGGAAACTTTTTGTTATACCTGATTTGAATTATTACCATTCCCGGAAAAATGAATTATATCCATTGTCGTTGATATCGACAAAAGATAAGCGAAAACATACTTTGGTTACAGCTCCGACCGGAGCCGGGAAAACTGACTTTTTGATTCGTCGTTGTAAAGGACGAGTGTTTTACACCTTGCCATTTCAAGCATCTATCAATGCCATGTACGAACGAATTAAAGGCGATTTGAAAAATACCGATGCTGATGTTCGTTTACTACATGCGTCATCAAGTATTAAGTTAGAGAATGGAAAGATTGAAGAAAAGATACTTCAGCGCCATATTGGAGCTTCAGTAAAAGTACTTACGCCTCATCAAATGGCCTCACTGGTATTTGGCACCAAAGGTTACGAAGCGATGATCGCAGACTTGAAAGGATGCGATATTATCCTTGATGAGATTCATACTTATTCTGAGACGACTCAGTCAATTGTTCTGAAAATTGTTGAAATCCTTTGTCATATTGGGTGTAAAGTACATATTGGAACGGCAACAATGCCCATGATTTTACATAAGCGTTTAGTTGATATTCTGGGTGGCAGAGAATGTATTTACGAAGTGAAACTATCTGATGACATTCTGAATACATTCAACAGGCATATCATTCATAAGACTGATTCAATTGAAACATTATCACAAGTAATTGATGAAGCCATTCAACAAAAACAAAAAATACTTCTAGTTTGCAATCAAGTTAAACGCTCACAATCCTTGTTTGATAATCTATCCAAAAGATATCCACACATCGAAAAGATGTTGGTGCATAGCCGTTTCAAACGAGGAACCCGCAGTAAGTTAGAATCCGAGCTACAAAACACATACAACAATAGAACTGAAGCTTGCTTAGTTGTTTCTACCCAAGTTGTGGAAGTGAGTCTGGACATTAGTTTCGATCTGATGATTTCCGAATGTGCCCCTATCGATGCATTGATTCAACGGTTTGGACGAATCAATCGCAAACGTTCAAAAGAAACCATCGGCAATTACAAACACATTTATGTAGTAGCACCCCCGACAGAGAAAGCAGATGCAATGCCTTATTGCCTAGAGGTATTACAACGAACTTACGATGTTTTGCCCAACAATGATTTGATGAAAGAGAAAGATATCCAAAGTTTAATCGATAAGATTTACCCTTCCATTGAGTTTGTTGATATTGATTTAAACGCAGTGTTCAACAATGGGAAATGGAGAATCAGGAAGCTATGGCATAACTCCAAATCGGCTTTATTGGAAGCTTTGGACATTGATTCAGTTACTTGCATAGAAGAATCAGATAGAAATTTTTATGAATCAGCTTCTTATGAAGACCAATCAAAACTGGAAATTCCGGTTTCCTATCGTTCGATAGCTTACCGCAATTTGGATAAACTGACAATTGGTTCGAAGCCATTTATCATTCCTACGAAAGCTTACAATGATGAATTAGGCTTTCAAACTGAATATGCCAAGCCTGAGTTTTACGATGTTACACAACGATTTCTTTAAGACTAAAAAGATGATAGCAGCAAATATTGGAAGAATTTTTCTTGATGCTTATAACGAAAAGTTTAAGCGCAACTATACCGCAAAAGAGTTCTTTGTAGAAAAATATTATGAGTTATTTTTCAATCACAACAAGTACATGATGTCTGCTGGAAACTCCCCATTAGAAAACCCGAAAATAAGTTGGGATAAAATGAGAACTGGGCAGATACCCTATAAAACAGTTGAAAAAAGGAACGAACTCTTTATAAAAACAGTTGAAAAAATTGATACCGGACCAGCCGATGCAAGTATTGCCATTGGGTTTCCAACGTTGGATATAACTGCTACAACTTCGGGACAAGTTACAAATCTCAACTTACCTATAAACACCGAAGACATTTATTTGTCATGGATCGGAAGTGGGTTTGGCATTGGTGTACAAAGTGGCTTGTCGCTCCTGTTCAGCAACAAGCAAATTTTGCTTGATCTGTTCGATGGATGGCAGGTTTATCGTGAGTTTTTGAATAAAACACCTGGACTAAGAGGGAACCAGATCAATACCTGGAATGGGAAATGGATTTCACATCGATACGACCAATATGCGTTTGATACTTCAGATCCTACCGCTTCTTTCAATCCTTTTGGAACGATGAAAGATGGGGGCATGGAAATCGAAACGCAATCTTGGACCAAGGTACTCATAGGAATTGCCCGGGTTTACCCCGAAACATTCCTAACTGCTTATGTATATAGCTTGGGACAAACGAATATTACAGTGGGATTTGTCCCGTTTGAATTACCTCGTATTCGTCAACCCTTTGAACTCTATGTGAAATATTTCGGAACAAACAAGCGAGAGCAAATAGAGCAATTATTCGGAACAGCAATAGGCTTTACTAAAGCCTGTCAAATGGGAGCTATTGGCATAAATGCCCTTAAACCAAAAGGTTTTAGAGATTCCTTTGACAAAGGAATTATTCCTAAATACGACTCTACAGATGAAGAAAAAACAATCAATTATAATACTTATCAAATATGGTTATTAGCTATGTTAAATAATGAACAATTATGGGAAAAGGCACAACAGATAGCGGCCGCCCTCAACAATCACGCTTTGAGCGATAGAAATGCACGAAAAGTAAAAAGTCAGGAAGTATCAAATCTTCTATCTTCAGTGAATAAGAAACAATTCATTGAATCATTAACTGAAATTGTAAAAGATACTCCAGAGATAGAACAGCTAACTGAAATTGCAGCATTAATTCATGCAATGCCAGTTGACAATGTTCCTTACTTCCTTACTCTAATTCGCTTTCAATACGCAGTAGTCAATAAAAAATCTTAAAAACAAATAATTATGAATCCTTACATCTATTTAAGAGCACTAAAACACGCTGAACATACCGTGTTTTGTGTACAAGATGGTCAAAAAACCTATTTCGATCCTCAATTCAACCGGGTAATTGCTTATTCAAGTGGGCAACAGGTAAAACGTTCTATCCTCGATGCACTCACATCGAACTTAAATGTTCAGATGGCACCCATCACGTTCAATTATAATATAAATGCAAAAAAAGAACTAGAAAATAAAGAGCCTTGGTCTCCATGTGACCCGACTTATATTGACCAGTTGATTGGAGGTTGGATGCGCGCCGGAGATGGTGTTACGGTGAAACGTCGAAGTCCTTTATCTATTTCTGCTATGCGTCCCATTCATCCATTATTAGTTACAACTAACGACAAAGAGAACCTTACCTTCGACAGAAGTGATAAACCGGACAGGCATCCTGTTAATGTTAGATTGGGCAATAAGATTATGACAGAAGAAGAAATAGATGAGTTTTTATCATCAAATAACCGTACGCTTCCACGTCGAAATTGGATTCCTGATAATGTTAGGACTGGTGGTCTTTTTGTGTATGATGTTGCCATCGATCTTCGTACTCTCTTTTCTGTTTCTACCAATCAGCATGAACCAGAATTAACGAGAGAAAAAATAGAAGACTTAAAAACGAAAGGATGGATCGAAAGTGAAAATATATTTGGGAAATGCTTGGTTCTACCAAAAGATAAACGTGAAAAAGTAATCCCAGCTTTGGCAAATGCTCTTTTAAATTGGCGAATTACATCTAACCAAGCCCGTACATTTAGCTTAATGGAAACATTAGCTATTGCTATTAGTGACAATGCGAATAAACTAGCAGGCGCCATCCGAGCCAAACTTATCGAAGATGGTGAAAAGCCAAAAGCAAAGCCTATTATTGATGAAACTGCAGGTGCAGATATCTTTATAACACTTCCTTGTTCAAACTATGTTGTAACTGTAAACGAAAGTGCAAATGCTCTCGAAAAAGCCGAACAAAAACTTATCGAACTTATGGAGTCTTTCGATTATGAAAATCAATTCGCTGAAATTTAAATAAGACAAGATAATTATTAGCCTGATTGGGTAAAGTTTACCCATCAGGCTATTCTTTTTTAAACAAAAACAAACAATGCTCACCACCGGCACTCACTTTAATTATTACCTCATCTGCCATCGGAAGTTATGGTTGTTTGCTAATGGCATTAACATGGAAACAACTTCCGACCTTGTTTATGAAGGAAAACTTTTGCATGAAACCTCCTACCCTCGTCGCAACGAAAAGTACCAGGAAATTGAGTTGGACGGGATAAAAATTGACTATTACGATCCTAAAAACAAAGTGATCCACGAAATCAAAAAATCGAACAAACATGAGGATGCACATGAGTGGCAAGTAAAGTATTACTTGTATGTACTTGAGCGAAACGGTGTGAAAGGCGTCACCGGACTTCTTGAATATCCCAAATTACACAAAACAGACGAGGTATTGCTTTCCATTCCCGATCGCGAAACCATACAAGAAATGATAGGAAACATTGAAGAAATAGTTCAGCAAGAACTTTGTCCGAAACGAATATCAAAGTCACGATGCAAGAATTGCAGTTATTTTGATTTTTGCTGGAGCGGCGAAGATGACTAAAACTTGGAAGCACCATTCAAGGACAAACTTATTTTCCCAAACTTCACATTACAGTGTAATATGAAGTATTAATGCAACATTTAGCCGACCTTTTAATCCGACAACATGAAAAAGACTTATTATCTATTCAATCCCGGAAGACTGCAACGTAAAGACAATACATTGAAATTTACACCGTATGATGAAGATGGCAACGAAGGGAAACCTCGTTTCCTGCCGATTGAAAATATCGGAGAGCTCTATTGCTTTGGTGCTCTCGATGCCAATTCAGCTTTATATAATTTCCTGGGGCAAGAACAAATTCCAATTCATTTCTTCGATTATTATGAGAATTATACCGGCTCCTTCATGCCTCGAGAATCGCTAATCTCAGGTAAAATGCTGATAGCACAAGTTAAATCCCAACAAAACAAAAAGAAACGAATTGACATTGCACAGCGAATTCTTAATGGGGCCAGCTACAATATGATCAAGAATCTGAGGTATTACAATAGTCGAGGGAAAGATCTTGAACCTATTATTGAGATTATGGAGGATTTATTAGCTAAGATATCCGAAACTACAGCCATCGATGAACTTATGGGAATTGAAGGAAACATCCGGAAAAACTATTATGAAGCATTTGAACTAATCATCAACGATTTTAATATGGAAGGGCGAAGCTATCGACCTCCCAAAAATGAAGTAAATGCACTTATTTCGTTTGGGAACATGATGTGTTATAGTCAGTGTTTGCGAACCATTCATCAGACACAACTAAATCCAACAATCAGCTTTCTGCACGAGCCCGGTGAACGGCGATTCTCTTTATCACTTGATTTAGCCGAAATATTCAAACCCTTATTAGTCGACCGTGTAATATTCAAGGTAACCAACAAGAAAATGATCCAATCTTCACATTTTGAAGAGAACCTGAATCGGATTATTCTGAAATCACACGGAAAGAAAACATTTGTTCAGGCATTTGAAGACCGTCTGGAAGAAACAATAGCTCATCGTACTTTAAACAGATCGGTAAGTTATAGACACTTAATTAAACTCGAATGCTACAAATTACAAAAACACCTGCTTGACATTGAAGAATACAAACCCTTTAAAATGTGGTGGTGATGTATATTATTGCGATGTACGATGTCGGAGAAAAACGTGTAGGTAAAATGCTGAAGTTATTTAGAAGATACCTGAACTGGATTCAGAATTCGGTATTCGAGGGAGAGATTACAGAGGTAAAGTTGCTCGAATTAAAACATCAGGCCTTCCAAATTATGGATGAGGAATGTGACAGTCTGATCATTTTTAAAACTCGTCAGGAAAAATGGTTAGAAAAAGAGATTATAGGTATCGAGCGGCAAGAATTAGATACTTTTTTATGACATTTGAATTGTCGAAGTCTAAAAATATATTTAAGACAATCTGCTTTTCAGATAAAAAACACAATCATCAGTTCTTTGACATACTGAAAATGTGCGATTTATATATAGTTGTCGAACTTCTAGAGAAAATACTTTATAGGGGTTCGACAACATTTTTACAAAAAAATATTAGTTTTACAAAAATTAATCTACTGAATATTAGATTATTTCCTTTAGTCGTCGAACGACTACCAATCGTACTAATGTGGAATTGAAATCAAAGATTGGATTGTTTCTTTCGCTATGTACTGACTACCAATCGTACTAATGTGGAATTGAAATTGAGTAAACACTATTAATGCATTTTTTTGACTGTCTACCAATCGT
>JAUZOB010000103.1 GCA_030706665.1 Bacteroidota bacterium | reverse complement strand
GAATGTTCGGAATAATCGAATGAATTTTAAGCTAAAAGATAAGGATTACAGCTCTTTTTATGATCCGGGAGTCAATATTCGTCAGCAGAATGGTTATATTTTGAAGGGGGAGGGAGTGGAAACATTTGAGTGCCATTTCTCCTATAAAGGATTCCAGTTTATTCGCATCACTGCTGATAAGGGAGTGAAGGTAGTGCAGGTTGAAGGGGTGCCGGTACATACGGATGTCGAGAGCACCGGATCATTTACCTGTTCGAATTCGGTCGTAAATCGTATTCAGGAAATTTCACGGATCAGTTTGCTTAATAACTTTCACAGTATTGCAACGGATTGTCCGCCTCGTGAAAAACAGGGATGGACTGCCGATAATTACATTTCATGCGAAGCAGCCATGTACAACTTCAATATGGCCTCTTTTTACACGAAGTGGCTGGTCGACTTAGCCGGCACGCAAGGTAAAGATGGCGGTTTGAATCAGGTAGCTCCTTCGAGTGTTGTACAAAACTGTTATACGACGGTATGGCCCGCAGCAATTGTATATCTTCCCTGGAAAATGTTGGGATACTATGCTGATACGAAGGCTTTGGATCAACACTATGATGTGATGCTTCGTTTTGCAAAAAGCAGTTTGCTAAGGCAAGTGGCGGGGAAGCCTGAAATAATAAACGATGTACTGGGAGATTGGGTTTCTCCTAATATGACGCTTTCTGATTCCTGTATTTGTAATAATACCATGGCACCACCGGAAGGTCTGACCTTATATGGTACCGCTTCTCACTACAATATTGTGAAACATCTGGCTGAGATTAATAAATACTTTGGAAGGAATCAGGAAGCGCAGGATATGGATACTTGGGCGGATCGCATCAAACAGAGTTTTAATAAAGAGTTCTTTGATCCCAGGTCGGAATCCTATCATGGAGATAAGCCAACGGATTACAGACAATCTGCTAATTTAGTTCCTTTGGATTATGGTTTGGTATCTGATGAAAACAAACCGACAGTGGTTAAAAATATTATTGGCAATATTCATGCTCAGGGAGATCGTCTTGCTACCGGTTTTATGGGAACCGTGTCCTTAATGAATATCCTCCCTGACGTCGATCCGGAATTGGCATTTAAGGTGGTAACCCAGAAGGAATATCCCGGATGGGGCTTTATGATTGCTCAGGGAGCTAACTCGATGTGGGAAACCTGGGATGGGGATAATTCTCTAAATCATACTCCTTTCTGTCTGGTCAGTGCATACTTCTATAAACATCTGGCCGGAATTCATTGTGATATGCGGGCTCCCGGATTTAAGCATGTTCTCATTAATCCGTCAATTGTGGGTGATTTGAAGTATGTGAATGCTTATTATGATTCAATGTATGGCCGGATTGGTAGCAGCTGGAAACTTGAAAATGGAAAACTTATCATGAATGTTTCAATTCCTGCGAATTGCACGGCAACTGTTTATATCCCGACCCGGCAAGCTTCTTCTGTTTTAGAATCAGGACATGCAGCAGCTAATGCACAAGGGGTAACTTTCCTTCGTGAAGAAGCAGGTAAAGCTGTCTTTACGGTAGGATCAGGTAATTACAATTTCCAGTCGGTATTGAACTAATAGTAGTAGAAGATCCTTGCACTGGAAGATAAAAAATAAAAGGCTGTCTTGGTGGACAGCCTCTTATTTTTATAAGCAGTCTGGCGGAATGTTTTTTAGAATTTTTATACCTGCGTGAGGTAGGGATTGTGTTTCGGGAATTGTCATTCAAAGATTTTAAATAAAGACTTTCATGCAACAAGGATGTAATTCTGAGGTATATATAATATTATAAGCGTATCTTTATAAAAACAATATTTAATAATTAGAGAACGTTGTAGTATTCCAACTCCTTTGGGAATATTGAAGAATATACTCAAAGAAGATTTTATGAATAGACTAAGAACTAACCAACCCAAATTAAAATGAACCAAATCAAAACATTTCTAAGACTGTTACTATTTTGGGTCGTATTTGCGATCCCAAATTTATCTGCACAAACTATCGCTCAAACCTATGAGTGCAATTCCATAAACAAAAGATTTGTACACCTTCCGGTAAAAACAGGAGCTCCCAAGACATGGGTGTCTGTAAATATTGATGGAGTATGGCAAACTGAATTTGAGATTGAACTGGCTCCAGAGAATCCTGATTTTTATGCCACATTGGAGGTGGGGCAATGGAAAGGGAAGAAGCTATCACTAAATGCTGAAAACGTTACTCCCGGTTCGAAATGGATCAGTTTGACAAAGATGTCGGATGAAATGTCGGATGAGCGTCTTGTCTACAAAGAAGAATATCGTCCGCAGTTTCATTTCTCTCCGCGACGTGGCTGGACAAATGATCCGAACGGCTTAGTATACTATAAAGGTACTTATCATCTCTTTTTCCAACACAATCCTTTTGGAGCAAGTTGGGGCAATATGACTTGGGGACATGCTGTCAGCAAAGATTTATTTCATTGGACTGAAAAACCAGATGCTGTCTTAGCTGATAAAAATGGGGTTGTCTTTTCGGGATCTGCTGTTGTTGATACTAAAAATTCCTCAGGATTACAGAAGCACCCGAAAAGGGATAAGAATGGAAATATTATCAATCCGCCTTTGGTGGCATTCTATACCTCCACCGCTGCAAATCGCGGCAAGGGAGAGTCTGCACAATCAATGGTTTATTCGTTGGATGAAGGGAAAACGTGGATTAAGTATCCTCAAAACCCTGTTATTCCACATATAATAGGGGGTAATCGAGATCCCAAAGTCTTTTGGTATGAAGATCGACAAAATCCATCTAATCCGAATTCCGGTCATTGGGTGATGGCATTGTATTTGGATGGACAGGATTATGCTCTCTTTTCTTCAAAAGACTTGATTCATTGGATAAAAGTTTGTGATATTAAGAACTTAGGCTGTAGCGAGTGTCCTGATATGTTTGAGTTGCCTGTAGATGGAAACAAACAAAATACTCATTGGGTATTTTGGGGAGGAGATGGAAAATATTTGATCGGAACTTTCAATGGCAAGGATTTTATTAAAGAGAGCGGACCTTTTACAACGAAATATGGCGGGAATGATTATGCGGCACAATCATATAGCAATATTCCGGCAACTGATGGAAGACGCATCCAGTTCTCGTGGATGCAAGGAGGAGAATATACAAATATGCCCTTTAATCAGCAGTTTACAGTTCCAAGGGAATTGTCTTTACGGTCAACACCCGAAGGAATTCGATTGTTTCTGAATCCGGTGAAAGAGATTGAGCGATTGCGAATAGCAAAAGCCATCCCATTTGCTGCTACACTTCAGGGAGTGGATAAGTTCATAAAAGTACCCAATCTTAAAGGAGAACTTTTGGATATTGAATTACAGTTCGATCTGAAATCACTTCAAACTTCTGAGGGATCTAATGTATTTACTACAGAGATATTCGAACAGAAAATTACGTACGATTTAGATACTCGAATGATAGAGCTGGTAGGCGTAAAAGCCCCGCTTGCTCCGGTTAAAAATAGAATTAAGCTTCGTTTGGTTATTGACAGAACCTCTATGGAATTGTTTGCGAATGACGGAATTATCCAGATTGCAAAATGCTTTCTGAATAAAGATAAAGTTCCGGCTAATATGACAATTTCAGGTAAAAAGGATATGGCAAATGTAACCGTAAAAGTATATCAACTTTCATCGGTCTGGAGGAAATAAATACCTCTAGCAGTAGCTTATTTTATAACTACAATTAGTCGCTAAAAAAGATTGCAATTGGTCAGTGTTGATATTCTCAAGTGGGAGATACCGACACTGACCAATTGTTGTTTATGTTACTATATAACAGAATCTTACATTTGTTAGTATTTTGTTAATGGATGGAAGCAGCTTATAATAAATATTTGTTTATTTTTATTCCGTCTTGTAGCCTTCGTAGAAGAACGATTATTGGCATTTCTAAAAAGAATTTTTGAGGGAATTGTTGTGCATTATGATGCTCTTCATAGAACATATCATGAAGAGCTAAAAGAATATTATTTCTATTCTGTCGTTTGTTATTCTTTGTTCCCTCTAAAATAGCTTTTCTACAAAAGTGTTCGATAAACAAAGTAGATATAAGAATCTTTGAAAGACTGACTTACACAATTATAAGTGTATGGTCTGTAATTTAATTGTTGCATGAACAGTTTATCTCCGTTCTATAAAGATTGAGATAAAGAGAGAAAATGAAATGACTCGTTTGTGCATTGTAAGATAATTGTGTGTAAAATTATAGATTATGGATTTTTTTTCTAAAACGAAGAATTCAATTAGGTTAACAATGATTCTGGGGGCATTGCTGCTTTTGATGCAGGGATGTGTTGATAAGGATTTTGACCTGAATAACGGGGTTTCGAGTGACATGTTGTTAGCCCAGAATGGGCTTTTCCTTCCGATTGGTTCCTCGGACAGTATTACCTTGAAAAGGTTGATGGAAAATGCGGATATCACCGGTTTGAAAGTTGAAAACGGTAAATATTTTGTCGTTTATGGCGATAGTTTAAATCTGAATGTCCCTACGCAGAATGATTTGAAAATAAAAGACATTCCAACAGTAAACAGTTCAATTCAGATTTCAGGGAATACGTTAGATCAGTTAAAGTTACTAAGCCAGGCTCCTTTAAGTAAAGATGTGGAATTCGATTTGAGTCAGGATATCGGACCATTCAGTTTTCAAACCAGTAGTGAAATACAGCGTTTGGACTCTGTCGCTTTAAATACGGATGGGAATAATTCAAGAATAAATATTAATCTTAATACTGTAGATCTGGGTGTTTCAGGGGGAGAAGGATATGTTGATTTATCTCTTAATTTCCCTTCAAATTTCACTGTTGTTGATCCGTCCACGGGCAATGTACTTGCAGGAAATACTTATGAAGTGGTTTATCCTGTAAGCCAGACAAGCAAATCAATATCTCTTATTCTTAAATCTTTTAAAAATACCCAACAAGATTATGTGGTTACCGGAAATGCGAAGATCATTTACAAAAAGGGATCCCGTATCGTTGTTGGGAATAATCCGGGGTTGAGAATTTCTTTAGGTGTCAATAACCTTATCTTTAAACGAATATTCGGATTATTCAATGTGAATATTTCAAGTAATGCGGGAAGAACTTCCTTTAGCGGACTTTATGATCATCTATCGGGGAAGGATAATGTTTTAAGCTTTTCTCAACCACGAATTTTCATTACAACATCGAGCAATATCGGTATTCCTGTAAATGTGGCTTTAACGATGAATGCAGAAAAGAATTCTTCTGTCCTTGCAACAAAGAATACTTCATTAGCTGTTAATGTGTCAACTCAACCCACCCAGATTATGACGAATAGTTTTGGGATCGGGCCTGTTATTGAGAATAATTGGACGGGCCGTTCGTGGAATTATACGAATATCAACGATCTGTTTAAAAATTCCCCTGATGCTTTGTCGTTCAATGTTAGCGCTTCATCGAACGTGAATGTTTCTCAACACTTTTATACCGATGATGCTTACATGAAAATAAAATACGAGGCAAAAGTCCCCTTGGCTGCGGCGCAGGATTTCAATGTTACCGTTGGGGATACGGTACGGGATGTCTTTACAAAAGATCTCGTGGAGAAACTTTTTTCAGCGGGAACTGCCGAAATCTATGGAAATGTCGTGAGCTCTCTTCCATTGAATCTTCAGCTTCAGATTCGCATGCTGGATGACAAAGGAAATGATACGGGAGTTGTCATTGCCCCTCAGGTTGTTAATTCCTGTAAAGCTAATGGAACTCCAACCGCGAGTGTGCTTTCATTAAAGATAGCTGAAAGTGAGATGACAAAGATGCAAAATGCAAAAGATATTGAATTGAAATTTGTTGTCACCTCGTCTTCTGATATTCAGAATATGATCCTGAAACAGACAGATTTTGTTAAAGTAGGCTTGTTTGTAAAGAAAACAGGAGGCATTAGTATTAATTAATAACGGTTGGATTAAAATTATTATTCTATTATGAGAGTTCCTTTTTATATAAGATATTTTCTTATTCTAACATTATTCCTTTGCGTTTCGTTCTTATCGAACGCTCAGCCAATGCGGACAGGGTATTTCATGGACGGATATTCATTGCGACATAATTTGAATCCGGCTTTGCGTCCTGCAACTGGATATATCAGTATTCCAGGCTTGGGTGATAATAATTTTAACTTTAGCTCGAATAGCCTGACACTTGATAAGCTTTTTTATCCGAATGGGTTAGATAATGAATTAGTGACGTTCCTTCATCCATCAGTTGATGCGAATGCTTTTCTTAATTCTTTGGCAGATGTGAATACCCTGAGATTTAATATGAGTAACAATCTTTTATCATTCGGATTCTTCTGTGGAAAGTCATTCTGGAGTTTTGGTATTAATTTGAAATCAGACAATAGCTGTAGTATCCCCAAAGATATTTTTACAGTGATGAAGCTGGGTGTTAGCAATGTTGCCGGACAAACATTCAATCTGACTTCTCTTCGTTTAAGTAGCAGGGCTTATGGAGAAGCAGCATTAGGTTATTCTCGTCCGGTAAACGAGAAATTGACTTTGGGGGGAAAATTAAAGTACCTGGTCGGAATGACAGACATGGATGCATATTTTAATAAGTTGGAAATACAGATGACCCCTGATGTATGGAGGATTAAGGCAAACGGTCAGTTCAATATTTCAATGCAAGGATTAAAGCCGGAGTTTAGTTATGACTCAGAATTCAAAAAGAATTATATCAGCGGATTTGATAATGAATCGAATGGGATCGGTGGCATGGGGGCTGCTATTGATTTAGGTGCGACCTACAACCTCACGGATAATCTTACGCTGTCGGCTGCTTTATTGGATCTTGGAGCTATTAAGTGGAAGAAAGATGCTAATACTACTGGTATATCTGATGGCGAATACAACTATAGGGGTATTGCACTGACTTATGAAAATTCTGATATCCCTTCGGCTGATGACCAATCGAAAGATATTCAGGATAGTTTGATTAATATCTTCCATTATACAGCAGCTACACCGAGTAGCAGAACGACTCGGTTACAATCAACTTTTAATGCGGGTGCCGAATATTCCATCTTAAACAAGAAGATAAGTTTCGGGGTACTGTCATCTACCCGTTTTAGAGGAAATGCAGATACTTTTTCCGAACTGACAACTTCTGTTAATTTTAAACCGATAAGCTGGTTTTCTACCGCTTTCAGTTATTCATGGATTCAAAGTGATTTTAAAACCTTTGGAGCTGCTTTGAATTTTAGTCCGTGTTGGATTAATTTCTTTGTTGCCAGTGATTACGTATTAACCAGAGTTACTCCTCAATATATCCCGATTAGTCAGAAGGCGGTGAACTTCCAGGTTGGTGTTAGTATCCCGATTGCAGGCAATCGTTGCAGGTTTTAACCCAAAAGGGTTGTTCTATAATTTATTGGATGATTTATCCGAAAAAGAGGGCTGTTGAATATTTATGATATTCTACAGCCCTCTCTTATGAGGGATTCTCCTGAAAACTTTCCAATTTTTCGAGTTATTCAGAAATCCGTGTCGGGTAACCGATGAGTCAAGTGAAGGTTCGTGATAATAAATGAACAATTGGCTTTTGTTGCCTGATTATTTATCCGTATTATCCTAAGATGTGTTTGCTTAATATTTTGTAAATGTCATTCACACTCGAATCCTTCCTGAATTCTTTAACGATCGGTTCTTTTTCCCCAACAATCCATATTTTCAACTCAGCATCGAAATCTAAAAGTCCGGTACTTTCTTTCGAGAATCGAATAATGCTCTTATAAGGAATTGTCAGATATTCTCTTTTCGATCCGGTTACGCCTTGTTTATCGACCAGGACCAATCGTTTGTTTGTAAAAACATACAAATCACGGATAATCCGGAATGCTTTTTCGATATATTCATTCTCGACCAGAATAGAACTGAATTCTTTGTGAAGCTTTTCTGCATTGACTTCAGATGCATGCCCCAGCATACCGCCTATTAATCCCATATATTTCCTTTTTAATCAATTACTTTTATGATGTTGAGATCTTTATTGAGTGATCTCTTTTGTCATCTTTGCAAGAAACTGACGATGATCTTCATCAAGGAATGGGGAAAGTGAAGCATATACCCTTTGATGATATTCATTAATCCATTTTTTCTCCAGATCTGTCAGTAATGAAGGATCGATGCAACGAGAATCAATAGGACAGAGGCTTAATGTTTCAAATTTCAAGAATGTTCCGAACTCTGTTGTTTGATCTTCCACACAGTACATCATATTCTCTGTTCTGACGCCATGTTTCCCTTCACGATAGAGACCGGGTTCATTCGACATGACCATTCCTGCTTCTATTGCTACATTGTTAAATTCTGGCCGTATGCTCATCGGACCTTCATGTACTGCAAGGTAATATCCGATCCCATGGCCGGTGCCGTGTCCATAGTTTAGACCGGCCTTCCAAAGAAACTGACGTGCTAAGATGTCAAGGTGGTATCCCAATGTATTGACCGGGAAATATGCCTCGCTTAAAGCAATCATTCCTTTTAATACCAGGGTGAAATCACTTTTCATGGTATCATTAACGGGTCCCAGGACTATTGTCCGGGTTAAATCGGTTGTGCCATCAATATATTGTCCTCCGGAGTCTACAATGACGATCCCTTCCGGACGTAAAGGAAGTGCATTCTGTGGATTTACCTTGATGTGGACAACAGCGCCGTGCTCTGCATAGCCAATGATCGGGAAGAAGCTGGGGCCTCTGTTCCCGGGTTGTTCTCTCCTGAATTTATCAAGCTTGTCAACCAGTGAGTATTCGGTAAGAGGTTCCTTGCCTATGGCATTGTCAAGCCAATAAAGGAATTTCACCATTGCTACTCCGTCTTTTTGCATGACATTGTGAAGATTTCTGATTTCTCCTTCCGATTTACAGGCTTTCAACGAACAAGGAATAGAGATTCCATAGACTTTGGGACAGTCTGATGGGATTGCACTAAAGACAGAAGCACTGATACGGGCCGGATCAATATAGATGGTCTTGTTTGACGAGATTTTACCAATGGATTTGTTTAAGTCTTCATATGAATGAAGCCGAATACCTTCTCCTTCTAATTTTGATCTTAGCTGAGAGGATATCTTTTCAGGATAACAGAAAAGGTCTGCTTCATGTGTGGAAACAACTGCATAGGCCATTAGAAAAGGGTTGTAGTCCACATCTTGTCCGCGCAGGTTGAAGGTCCAGGCCAGGTCGTCCAGGGCAGAGATGATTTGAAGGTCAGCGCCTTTGTCTGCTAATTTTGCTCTGATAAGTTTTAGCTTATCTGCTCTTGACAGCCCTGCCATCTCAACCGGATGTTCTTCGGCAATGGTATTGGGGAATGCCGGGCGATCTTCCCAGATAGGGTCAAGAAGGTCAAGATTGTAATTTATGGAAATGTTTTTTGAAGCAAATGCTTCATTCAAAGACCAAAGAGTATTCAATGGAAGTGTTTCGCCATCGACTCCTAATACTTCACCTGATTTTAACTCCTTCTTAATCCATTCTTCGATCGTTGGATAACCGGGAGTTCGCATTTTGATCAGGTCAATCCCTGATCCTTTTAATTCGGTCTCAGATTGAAGGAAGTAGCGGGAATCGGTCCATAATCCTGCTTTCGTCTGAGTAATTGCAACAGCTCCGGCCGATCCTGTGAATCCTGAGATAAAAGCTCTCGTGGCCCAGCGGGCCGGGATGTATTCACTCATATGAGGGTCGCTTCCATTGACAAGGTATGCGTCAATGTTGTTTTCACGCATGAGGGCTCTTAGTTTCTCAAGTCTTTCTTTAACAATCATCTTTTCTTTTATTTAAATTAGATGCCCACGGTATGTCCGAATAATGTTACGCATTGATTGGGAACTGATTTCGTCAAGTGAAACTTGCATCGGGTCAATGAATTCAATCCCTGAGATGTCATCCATTGCTTTTAAATTGTTCATACTTTCAAGTTTGCATATAAAAGCCAGATCGAGCGTGTAATAAGTCAATCCTGAATACGGATATTCATTGGGGAATGAGCAGAAATAGGAGAACTCGATTATTTCGCTACCCAATTCTTCCCTGATCTCTCTGAATAAGGCT
>JAUZOB010000102.1 GCA_030706665.1 Bacteroidota bacterium | reverse complement strand
GCCAAATTCTTGCCCACACATAAAACATGCAATGACTATCCCTCTGCAGTTGAGGTTTACCGGAAAGCATTAGCAGCTCAAAAGGATCATAGTGTTACCATCATCACGGTGGGATTCGTTAATAACCTTGCCGATCTATTGAAATCAGGACCTGATAAATTTTCTCCTCTTACAGGAACCGAACTTGTCAGGATGAAAGTTCGGAAATGGGTAGCAATGGCAGGTGGATTCCCTGAAGGTTATGAATTCAATGTGAATCAGATTCCCGAAGCTTCAAATTATACTTTCCGGAATTGGCCTACCCCTATTCTTTTCAGTGGTTTCGAAATAGGCGATTGTATTTCTACCGGACATAGAATTGCTGTTGAAGGATCTGTTGATAATCCTGCCGCATGGGCCTATCGTTATAATCTGGATACTTATGAGGGTAAAAAAGTAGAGAAAAGAAAATCATGGGATCTTACAGCAGTACTTTGTGCAATTCGAAATCCAACGAAATATTTCTATGTTAATGGTCCTGGTAAATTCGTTATCCTAAAAGACGGACGAAATCAATGGGATCCGAACACGAATGCAAAGCATTATTTCCTCTCGCACAAATATCCCTATCAGCATATTGCAGACATTCTGGATGAGCTGATGATGTACGAACCGAAGAAATGAACATCTGTCGTTATCCTGATAAATAGGAGGCATTTCCCAACGGATAGAGAGATTATTTTATCGAATATTAAAAAATTAACTATGAATGAAGAAGATTAATGATATATCAAAATTCACAGTATGGATTATTGCTATTCTTTTGATATTGTTGGGATTGATCTACTCCATTAGTCATACAGTAAAAACAAAGTACAGTGATTTTCATAAACTGGATATCGATTCTGTTAACCAAATTGTATTGTACGAATTCAAATTTAAAGGTCGTTGTGATTCAATAATTCTATCAGAAAATCAATGTAAAAGATTCATAATAAATTGGAATTATTCTTTTCCTGTTGGGCCATGTAAATTTATTCCGAAATATACTTTGTGCGTAAAAATGAAAAATGGGCAAAGTCGATCTCTTCGGATAAACGGACGTGTTATAAAAGAACAAAATGATTTTGGATATGAATTCCTTTTGGGAGATCGTTTCTATGAATCAATTTGGAATGGAAGAGATAAGGATTTGCCCGCCTCTCAATCAAATAAATGTTGTAAACAATAAAAAATAGACCAATGAAAACTAATTTAGTATTTGTATTCTTTTTGTTAGTCGGACTTTCAACTTTTGGACAGAATGACTATACCGCGGAGAAATATCAGACAGCTTTAATGCCGACAAAGACCGGAGGAATGATCGCTTATACAGGAACGAGTCATTCTTTCACCTTGAATCTGGTTTCTAATAATATAAAACCATTAGAACACCATTTAATAAATATAGATAATACCATTTTTCAATCTATAATAATCCCTTTTAAAAAGAAGTGTGACTTTGAGCATATGTCAATTGAAGATCAAAAGGCAAATTTGCTGGGATACATGAACTACGAACTGGATTATGTGTCAAAGGAACTTAAACTAGATGTGCGAAACAAAAAATATGAATGGCTTGAATTAAATGGGAAACAATTTTTATTTTGGTATTATGACATGCCTGACAGTAATCCGCAAATTGAAAAACAAATCTTTCTGACAACTGTTTGTTACGATCAATTTCTATGTTTAGGCTCTCCGTTGGGAAAAAATAAAAATGGCTTTGAATTTAATAAAGCGCTATTGGTCAAGATTGGTAAGACATTGCAAATGAATAATAAACCTATCGATTTGAATGAATTGCAAAAGGAATTAAAAAACAAATTATAGAACAAATCTCCAATGATCAGTATAGCCATGGCAATGCTGATCATTGTTCTTTTTTGTGGATTCGGAAACAGAAATGTCAAAGAGTTATCAAGAGATAATTCTTAGTTTTGCAGTCTTAAAACAGAGTTTCATCTAATGTGCAATTCGTATGAGTGATCAAACAATCAAAAGGCGTAATTTCCTGAAAAAATGTACCGGACTGTTAGGAGTAGTAGGAGTTGCTGCCGCTTTATCTTCCTGGGATATAGAAAGTGGGGAAAGAAAGAGATATCGGGTTGACAATGAGAGATGTGTCGGGTGCAAAAGATGCGTCTCTGTCTGCAAACACAAGGGCATTTCTGTCGTAAAGAAATTTGCCGTTATCGATCAAAAACGCTGCATTTCCTGTGGCGATTGTGCTGAGGCATGCCCACGCAAGGCAATCGTATAATTCCAGTTTAAGAACTATTCACTTCAAAAACCTTATTCCTCTTGCCATTAGTGAGGAATAAGGTTTTTTGTTTTCTAAGCAGTTTGAAATAAATATGAGATTCATGACAATGTTTTCCGGGAACTGAGCATGGAGTAGAACGCCTTCCCTTCTTCCTGAAAAAGAAGATTCAAAATTACACCTACTGGTACAGACTAGTTTACATCGATTGGAAAATAGATTTAAATAACGTTTTGCACTGAACGGACGGAACTTAACAATTGAAATACAGTATAATATAAAATAGCCATTTTATACAAATAGTGGCTCAGTTTGTGTATTTCCTGAAAACCTTTATTCCATAATTTTGAAAATTATAAGATATTCCGCTAAAAATGTTCATTCGTCGGGTATAAGTCTTTCACAAAAATCAGACGAATAAAGCTATGGAAGGGAAATTCAATGAACCGGATTTAGCGGGATAATATTCCATGACAAAAGGAAGGAGATTTGTCATGCTGATATCTGAAAAAAAGAATTTGATTAATAAATATATGTTGAAAGTGATTCTAAATCACTGATATTTTATGTTTCCCTAAAAAAGAATATGATGTTCATTAAAAAGTGTATTATCTCTTCTATTCTATTATCTTTTTGCTTCTTCACAGGAGTGAATGCTCAAATCAAAAAGCAAGTTCCAAGACCCGTAAACTTTGCAGATATTAAAGTCGGAGGCGATTTAAGCGTAAGAGCAACGCGTAATTTCGAAAGGCTCCACGATGATATTTATAAGCCTGAAAATGTCTTCCCTTTAGTCGTATCCCCGAATTCTGCCAGTTGGCCTGGTGATTATGAAGGAAGAATAATCATGGGATTGGTATTGGAAGGGCAGGCACTGCATAGTGAACCGAAATACCTGCAGCAGATGATCGATCTGATTCCTTCGAAAGTGAATTCAAAAGGATACCTGGGACCTATCATGAAAGACTCGGTCATGGAACAACAATTATCCGGTCACGGTTGGTTCCTGAGAGCTCTTTGTGAATATTATACATGGAAAAAAGATCCGAAGGTAAAAGGATATATTCAAAATATTATACAGAATCTGGTCATTCCTACAACCGGTGCACATCGGGTTTATCCAATCCGACCGGAAGAACGGCTTAAAGCGGTCGGAGGAATGTCTGGTTCAACACAGAATACTATTGGAAAGTGGATGCTGTCATCTGATATAGGATGTGATTTTATATTCATGGATGGAGTGATTCAGGCCTATGAACTATGTCCTTCTAAAAAGCTGAAAGCTGTTGTTGATGAAATGGTAAATCGTTTCCTTGAAATGGACATTGTGAAGATTCAGGCTCAGACACATGCCAGCCTGACAGCCACCAGAGGACTGCTCCGCTATTATGCGATTACCGGATCACCCCGATTATTACAGCAAGCGAAAGCAAGGTACGACCTGTATCGTAAAGTCGCAATGACCGAAAACTTTGAAAATTTTAACTGGTTTGACCGTCCGGAATGGACAGAACCTTGTGCTATCGTCGATTCTTACATGGTTGCAACTCAATTATGGGAATATACTCAAGATCCTTCCTATCTTGAAGATGCGCAGCATATTTACTACAATGCACTGGGACATGCGCAGCGTGCAAATGGCGGATTCGGTTGCGATAACTGCCCCGGACCTCATGCTGATATTTTAAAAGTACATGCTGATGAAGCATATTGGTGTTGTACGATGCGTGGAGGCGAAGGATTGGCAAAAGCTATTTCTTATAGTTATTTTCTTGCTCCCGGTGCAATCTATGTGTCGAATTTTAATTCCAGTCTGGTGTCTTTAAAAACAACTTCTGGAAATTTGACTTTACAGCAGGAATCCGGATATCCTTTCGACGGAGTTGTTAAATTGAACGTTGTAAAATCAGGTGTCAAAAAACCAATTGCAATCAAGTTCTTTTCTCCTTCATGGACAGCGAATCCGAAACTGACAATCAATCAACATCCGGTTGCTTTTAAAAAGGACAAAGGATTCCTGACAATTTCATACATTCCTAAAGATGGAGATAAAATTGTGTTGACTTTTGATCAGAAAGCGGAAGCAAAATCGATGATCAATGAAAAATACAATCATCCTGAATTATATTCCTTTTATTATGGCCCGCTATTGCTCGGTTATGAAGGAAATGACATCCCGGCTACGGCTAAAAATGATCAGGTCGTAAAAATCTCTGACTCTGAGTTTATCTTAAAAGGAAAATCAGTTCGATTATCTCCTGTCTGTCATCTGTTGAATGCGAATGTTTCTTCAGGTAGCGGATATCAGAAAAGAATTCTTTTTAAGGAATCGCGTTAGCAGCTTCTATAACTCATGCATGTGTATAGAAATTAAGACTACTGAATACATTAACTAAAAACCAATGAAAATTAAAGGATTAATTGTATTAGCATTAAGCTGTTTTATCTTTTTGCCCCGAATGGGATTGGCAAAAGACAGCTCGAAAATCACACCGGGCCAATTGACCTGCGAATATCTGGAAAACCCGCAGGTGATCGATGCTAATAATCCACGTTTGTCATGGATTAATACCGAGGCTTCCAATGTTCGGGGACAGTATCAAACAGCCTGTCAGATACAGGTAGCTTCGTCAAAGGAAAGACTTCTGAAAGGAATTGCCGATTTGTGGGATAGTAAGATGATGCAATCCACTCAATCTACTCTGGTGAAATATCAGGGGAAAACATTAAAATCGGGACAGGCATGTTGGTGGAGAGTGAAAGTCTGGAACAAGAATGGAGAAGCTTCTTCATGGAGTGAACCTGCTTTTTGGAATATGGGATTGTTGAATCCGACGGACTGGAAAAGTAAATGGATCGGAGCTCCATGGCAAAGCGATGCCCCTCTTTCCAAAACTACGCCGGAATTGCCGCCCTCCGCACCGCTTTTACGTAAAGCATTTCAGGTAACCAAAAATATCGCATCAGCCCGGATTTTTGTCACAGGCCTTGGGTATTTCGAACTTTATCTGAATGGCAAAAAAGTAGGAGACGACCTGTTGGTGCCGAATTTGACTACTTTCGAAAAGAGACCCGATATTGACAAATATGGAATTCAAATTGGCGATAATTTTAAAGAATTCAGAGTGCTTTATTTGTCTTACGATTTGAAAGAAAAACTTCGTAAAGGAGAGAATGTACTGGGTGCGATACTTGGGAACGGATTCTTTAATGCTGCAGTTAACTGGACCATGCCTTATGGATCTCCCCGTTTCCTGGCACAGTTACAGATAACTTACACCGACGGGTCAGAACAAACAATTGTGAGCGACGAGACCTGGAAAGCTCATAAAAGTGCAATCGTAATGGATCAGATTTATGGCGGTGAGCATTATGACGCCCGTCTTGAGTTGCCGGGCTGGAGTTCACCTAAATTCAATGACTCTGATTGGCAGCCGGCAGCGATACGGAAAGCACCCGAAGGGAAATTGATGGCCCAGATGTCACATTCCGATAAAGTAATGGAGCGCTTAAAACCCTTAAAAATTGAAAAATTAGGCGACGGACATTATAAGGTCGACTTTGGACAAGAGATTGCAGGCTGGCTTCGGTTAATCAAAGTGCAAGGAGAAGCCGGACGCAAAATCGATATCAAATATCTGAGCGAATCTCCGAATGGGGCTAATTCATACACTTTAAAGGGCGGTGCCCCCGAATCGTATTCTACCCGTTTTACCTGGTATGTATTCAGAGCGGTTGAGGTCGTTAACTGGCCCGGTGAATTGAAACCGGAACAAATAGAAGCGGATGCCGTCTATACTCAAAACAAAACAACCGGTCATTTCAAATGCTCGAATGAACTGTTTAATAAGATAAATCAAATCTGGTGGCGAAGTCAGTCGGATAATATGCATGGCGGTGTTGCCAGCGATTGCCCGCATCGCGAACGTTCGGCTTATACCGGCGACGGACAGGCTTCGTGTGTAACCGTGATGCATAATTTTGATGCAGCTGCATTTTATACCAAATGGATCAGAGATATCGTCGGAGCACAGGATCCTAAAACCGGATATGTTCCAAATGCCGCACCCTTCCAGCCTGGTTGCGGAGGAGGTGTACCCTGGGGGGCCGCAATCGATATTATGCCCTGGGAATTCTACCTGCATTACGGCGACAAGGATATTCTGGAGAACAGTTTCGACGGCATGAAAGGTTATGTGGATTATATGCTTACCTGGGTTGATGAAAATGGAATCATGTTTCAACAACTTCCCAAAAAGGAAGCTCCGAACTATTGGTTGAACCTGGGCGACTGGTGCCCTCCCGGAGACTTCCCTGCCAATGATCTGGTTCATACTTTTTACCTGTGGCGGTGTGCCGATTTTACCGCAAAAGCAGCTAAGGTATTGAATAAACCTGAAGATGAAGCTCGTTACAGCACTCTTGCAGAAAGAACACGTCAGGCATTCCATCGTAAATTCTACAATCCCGAAAAATGTACTTATGGAGCCTTTGGCGGAAATATCTTTGCTTTGAAAATGAATTTGCCCGAAAAGGATAAAGACAAAGTGGTTGCCTCTTTGAAGCAGGATATTATAAAAAATAAGGGCCATCTCGATACCGGAATATTCGGAACCCAGTTCTTCTTCGAAGTATTAGCCGAAAACGGATTGAATGACCTTGCCTATGAAGCCATGAACAAACGCGATTTCCCTAGTTTCGGACATTGGATCGAACAAGGGGCTACCACAACATGGGAAGAATGGGGTGGAAATAATTCACACAACCATCCGATGTTTGGCGGTTCGCTTACATGGTTCTATCGCAAGCTCGCAGGATTGAACGCGGATCCGAATCAACCCGGATACCGTCATATCATTTTCCGTCCGCAACCGGTCGATTCTATCGCTTCTGCTTCCTATTCCAATATGACACCTTACGGTCTCGCTTCTATCGATTGGACTAAGAAAGACGGTAAATTCTCAATGAAGGTGGCTGTCCCGATCGGGAGTACGGCCACTGTTTATGTGCCGGTTGTCTTAGGTACGGATATTAAGGAAAGCGGTAAAAAGATTAATGAAGTAAAAGATATATCTTCATTAGGAATTTCTAATGGATATGCTGTTTATAAAGTAAATTCGGGGAAATATCAGTTCGAAGCGAACTAAAAGAATGATCTACATTGAGGGCGGGAACTGATCCTGCCCTCAATGCTCTTATTTCTGATGACTCTGCATCGAGGTTATTATTGTATTCTGTGTTTATACTCCTGGAACCTAACTTGCCTAACCATGAAACATTGTAATCTGAATCTCCTTTGCCTGTTTTTCTTTTTCTTGTCATCAATCGCTTTTGGCCAGGATTATTATAAGACCGAAAGACAAACATGGCTTTCAAAAGCCAACGAATTGAAACCTCAATTGACGGAAATGATAAAACATCCGTCGAGATTGGTTCACACCGTAGAAGATAAAACTTCTTTTCAGGGATGGAAAGCTGTAGATTCAGCTCCGATGGACTCGCTTTATAAAAATGCTTTCACAAAGGATCGTGCGGTCATAATTGACTTCGGAGAACATCTGACCGGATACTTTTCATTTACCTTAGCTCCGCTAATGCAAACACCGGATGCCCCTGTCCGTTTTAAGTTAACATTCGGAGAAGTACCCTCTGAAGTATCGGTCCCTTTTGATCCCTATAAAGGATCTCTCAGTCGTGCGTGGTTGCAGGATGAAGTAGTAACTGCAATGGACGTCCCTTCTACAATCACGATTACCAGACGTCTGGCATTCAGATACGTTAAAATCGAAATGATAAGTCAATCAGTTGCTTTTGATTTTAAGATTACCGATATGAGTTGTAAATCGGTTACTTCTGCTTCTGCTTTTCCTGAGGCTCTTTCTGCAGGTACAGAACCGATGATTAAGAAAATAGATCAGGTTGGTTTGAAAACACTGCAAGAGTGTATGCAAACTGTTTACGAAGACGGACCAAAACGAGACAGAAGATTGTGGATCGGAGATTTATATCTTGAGTCCCTTGCTAATAGTTATTCTTTTAAAAATTATAATCTAACCAAGCGATGTCTTTATTTGTTGGCAGGATTAAGCGATCAGAACGGATATTTGATCGCTACAGTTTTTGAAAATCCTGAGCCTCATCCACAAACCGGTACGCATTTGATGGATTATTCGTTTTTGTATAATGTCGCTTTAAAAGAATACTTTAATGTGACAAACGATATTGAAACCGTAAATAGTCTTTGGCCTGTAGCGAAAAGACAATTGGATATTATCTATGCTTACTTACAGCCTAATGGACTCATGAATTATGATAAAGCGAATAAGGAGTGGTGGCTGTTTTTTGATTGGAAAGAAGGACTTCATAAAGAAGCTGCATTGCAGGGCTTAACGATTTATACCTTGAAACAAACTTACGAATTAGCCAGGATTGTCAATAAACAAGGAGAAGTTAAGGATTTGCCTCTTTTGATTGACAAAATGACTCAAGCGGCACGTAAGTATTTGTATGACAAAAACAAAAATCTTTTTGAAAGCGGACCACAGAAACAGATATCTTACGCATCTCAAATTTGGATGATCTTGGGGGACGTACTTTCGACAAAGGAAAGCCGAAAGTGTTTAAATGAAATAATTCATATGAAAGGTGCTTTCTATCCGGGATCACCTTATTTGTATCATTATTATATACAAGCATTGATTAATTCGGGAATGAATGAAGAAGCCCGAAAAACAATCCAAAACTATTGGGGAGGTATGGTAACCAGGGGAGCGGACACTTTTTGGGAAGTTTATGACCCGAATAACGAGTTTCTTTCTCCTTATAATTTTTACCCGATAAATAGTTATTGTCATGCCTGGAGCTGTACTCCTGTTTATTTTATCCGGAAATACCCGGAAATATTTCAAACGGACCGAAAGCATTGATCTCTTTTTGATCAAATTCCTTTATTTCTGATTGTGTCTGATAAAGAGAGGAATCCTGAGTGTCGTATGCTTTCATTCATAACAAGCAAGGTGATTTCTATTGTTGCGAATGAAACTCAAAATAGGAGTTGCCTTGTATTAAATACGCCGGCCTGGATGGAAAACAAAAAAGGAATCATCGAATTTTAGTGTATTTTTATATCGGCAGATTGTTCTGTTAAGTATTATTTCAATAATTTCTAAACCAGCGAAGGCCTGAATTGTTAGAATTATTGATTTTATTTTTTAACGAAAAATTCCGAAGTATATGAAATATCTTGGTGCGCATGTCAGTGCAACCGGTGGAGTTGAAAATGCTCCTCTCAATGCACAAGCAATCGGTGCAAAAGCTTTTGCATTATTTACAAAAAATCAGCGTCAATGGAAGTCTGCTCCTCTTTCGAAAGATAATATAAGAAAGTTTCGTGAAAATTGTGAAAAGTATAATTACTTGCCTTCGCAAATACTCCCTCACGACAGCTATTTAATCAATTTAGGGCACCCGGAGACCGAGGGACTTGAAAAGTCACGCGAGGCTTTTATCGACGAGATGTCGCGCTGCCAACAGCTGGGACTTGACCGACTGAATTTTCATCCTGGAAGTCATTTGAAGAAATCTACCGAAGAAGAATGTCTTTTGACAATTGCCGAATCGATTAATATTGCGTTGAACGGAACACAGGGAGTGATTGCCGTAATCGAAAATACGGCAGGGCAGGGTAGTAATCTTGGTTACACTTTTGAACAGATCCATACGATCATCGATCATGTTGAGGACAAATCAAGAGTCGGGGTTTGTATCGATACTTGCCATGCTTTTACAGCCGGTTATGATATTCTTACTCCTTCCGGTTTCGATGAAACATTCCGTCATTTTGACGAAGTAGTCGGATTCCAATACTTAAAGG
>JAUZOB010000101.1 GCA_030706665.1 Bacteroidota bacterium | reverse complement strand
TGATTGGAATCAATAAGCATGAAATATCTGCCGTTTATTACAACAGGCAACCTGATTTTGATTTAACCTATCTATCACCACAATAACGCTAATGTAAATTTATATCAAAGCTATATTTGACCCGACTTTGAAAGTCGGGTCAGACGTGGTTCAATCGTCTTTTCGACGAATGAACCACGTCTAAACCACGTCTGAACCACGAACGAAATAAGGTGTTGTTTCCTTGTTGATACGGTTCAGTTATCTTCATAATTGTGTAAAAAGAACAAGAGATCAGGCAGAATTCTTAATGAGTGATTCTTTGGAATATCAATATTTGATAGTCTTTCAGATCCAGTTAAACATTATCTGCATTGAAGATAAACCACTGATTTTAGCAAAACATAAAGAATGACAGAAATTCATTCTGTTCCAAACAAAAGCTCACTTAAACATATTGAGGCTGCTTTGTAGAAGGCAGCCTCAACTATTTATTGAATGATCTTATCTAAAATCCGGGTAATATCTCCGGTCAGGTTCCGTCTTGAAAAACGCTCCACTCCTTCCGGACTTACGTCAAGCTTTCCATCTCGAAAGGCATCATAAAACCGAAGTATATTTTGTTTCAACGCATCTTCGTTGTCAAAACCCGAGATACATCCGGCCCCGGTTGCTTCAAGTATTCGGGCTACTTCGCCATCTTCGGGACCAATGGCAAGGATGGGCCGACGTGCAGACAAATATTCAAAGAATTTGCCGGTCAGAATTCCTTTCGCATTGGGAGTATTATTAACTGCCAGCAAAAGAACCTGAGCAACCCGTTGTACTTTCACGACCTCATCATGGGGCATATAGTCTATCCGATTCAGATAAGGCATCAATCCGAGCTTCTCAAGTGAATCGATCACTGAAACATCAAGCTTCCCGACGAGTTTGATTTCCAAATCGGACTTCAACTCCGGGCGTTCTTCAGTCAATGATGCCAAGACACGCCAAAGCACCTCAGGATTTCGCGAACGCGGAATAGTTCCAATATGTGCAATACTGAATTTTCGATCAAGTTCGGCATCCACAGAAGGGATATCGGCATCATCATACCCATTGGTGATTACACTAATATTCTCTGCCCCGATTGCCACAAACTCCTCCTTCATCCCCTCGCCAACAACAATCTGATGATCGCAATTGTCAACCACAGCTTTTTCAAGCCGACGATGACGACGGTCTGCCCATCCTGTAAGCATCAGGTCCTGATAGAAGTCGATATTTGTCCAGGGATCCCTGAAATCGGCAAGCCAGGGAATGCCGAGCGCTTTTTTGACCCCGAGAGCAATCAGATGCATACTGTGAGGCGGGCCGGTAGAAACAATCGCATCGACAGGGTTCTCCTTTAGATATTCTGTGAGGTATTTTATTGAAGGTCGGATCCAGAACATTCGGGCATCGGGAATAAAAAAGTTTCCCCTGACCCATACCGACATCTTCTCACTGAGCTTAGGCTTTTTGTTCTCGGAAAGGAATCCGGTATTGATTTTCTGTTCGGGTTTTTGCCCGATAAATTTTTTATATGCAGAGTACGGTTCCCAGATAGGCTGCTTCACGATCACTGCTTCAGCCGGAATATCTTTTAACAATGAAGGATCATCGACCGGGCTCTCCGGATTTGACGGAGTATAAACCACAGGTGTCCATCCATATTGAGGCAGGTACTTTACAAATTTCAACCACCGTTGTACCCCCGCTCCACCTGCAGGCGGCCAATAATAAGTAATAATGAGAACTCGCTTCATTGAAAGATATTATTATAACACTGATTTATTACAAAGTTGGGAAATTTAAACGACAAAACAGAAACCGAAAGAATCAGAATACCATTCATTCCAGACCTAACACAAAGCATACACATTGCACTCCTCCGTATAATATTCAACACTTCTTTCAGAGAAAACAGAATCATTTAGCCAACACGCTCGCTATTCTAGCTTCCAGGGACAAGCTAAACATTGATATCAAAGAAGGAACTTAGTTTTGACAAAATCAGGAGATAAACACATCTTGTCTGCTCAGAATAGGGGGAATCATTACTTTTCTGCACCAACCGGCTCCGGAGCAAATAACTTTCACGTTCAGCTTCCGGAGCAAAATAAAAAAAGCAGATAAAATTGTCAGACCACCTCTCGATTTGAGAGAACAACAATTAGATCTATACTAATCGTTATTTATTGGTCTTACAATCTTGTCTGCTTTTTAAAATCTAAGCTGAATATTCTTCATGGAAAGCTGCAGATTTAATTTTCCGTCTTTTTTCCACTCTGTTTTTTGCAACTTATTTATTTCAGGTCGCTTTACTTATACAATCTTTGCAAATAAAGATTTCAGGCTTACCTTTTCAGAAATGATATCATGAAGCTGATCGATCGGAACTCGTTCCTGAAGCATGGTATCACGGTAACGGATGGTTACGGTATTATCCTCAGGTGTTTGATGGTCGACAGTAACACAGAACGGAGTTCCGATTGCATCCTGGCGGCGATAACGTTTCCCGATTGAGTCTTTCTCATCATACTGGCAATTGAAGTCAAACTTAAGAGAATTAATAATTTCTCTTGCCTTTTCGGGGAGTCCGTCTTTTTTCACCAGCGGAAGGACTGCCAGTTTAACAGGTGCCAGAGCCGCAGGGAATTTCAATACAACGCGGGTATCTTTCTTCCCTTCCGAAACCAATTCCTCTTCGCAATAAGCTGCTGATACAATTTGAAGGAACATACGGTCTACTCCGATCGAAGTCTCTACAACATAGGGCACATACGATTCATTCAGTTCAGGATCGAAATATTGAATTTTCTTACCTGAGAATTGCTGATGTTGCGAAAGGTCAAAATTAGTCCGTGAATGGATTCCCTCTACTTCTTTAAATCCAAATGGGAAACGATATTCAATATCGACGGCAGCATTGGCATAGTGAGCCAGCTTTTCATGTTCGTGGAAACGATAGTTTTCGTCGCCGAATCCCAATGCTTTATGCCAGCTTAAACGTGTTGCCTTCCAGGTTTTGAACCAATCCAACTCAGACCCGGGACGTACGAAAAACTGCATTTCCATCTGTTCAAACTCCCGCATGCGGAAAATAAACTGACGGGCAACAATCTCATTTCTGAATGCTTTCCCAATCTGCGCAATCCCAAATGGGATCTTCATGCGCCCGGTTTTCTGTACGTTCAGATAATTCACAAAAATTCCCTGTGCAGTTTCCGGACGAAGATAAACTTTTAATGCGCCATCGGAAGTTGATCCCATCTCGGTAGAAAACATCAGATTAAACTGACGGACATCAGTCCAGTTTTTTGTTCCGGAAATCGGACAAACAATTTCACAATCAATGATAATCTGTCTGATTTCCTCGAAATCAGCATCGTTCAATGCTTTCGCAAAACGAGTGTGAACAGCATCATGCTGAGACATGATTTCCTGAACTCTGCCATTTGTTTGACGAAACATTTGCTCATCAAAAGACTCACCAAAACGTTTGCGTGCTTTATCTACTTCTTTCTGTGCTTTATCTTCCAGTTTTCCGAGATACTCTTCGATGAGAACATCGGCACGGTACCTTTTCTTAGAATCTTTATTATCAATCAACGGGTCGTTGAAAGCATCTACATGTCCGGATGCTTTCCAGATAGTCGGATGCATGAAAATTGCAGAGTCAATTCCGACTACATTTTCATGCAGTAACACCATTGAATCCCACCAATATTTTTTGATGTTGTTTTTTAACTCAACACCATGCTGTCCGTAATCATAAACAGCACCCAACCCGTCATATATTTCGCTTGAAGGGAAAACAAATCCATACTCTTTACAGTGAGCTACAAGTTTCTTGAACACATCTTCCTGAGCCATAATTTTATATTTATCTTAATAATTTCCTCAATCGTTTATTTTACTTCTTCGTAATCAATATACTCCCCTTCATCCCGCGACATCTTCTTTTTCCCACTTTTCTCCGAGCCATGATCAATGGTCACTTCTCCGACATTTTTATACACATCCTGCTGCTGGCGCATTTGTTGCTCCATATGTCGCTGAGTTTTATTAATCATTTCTCTGACAAAAAGCGGAAGAAACACTCTTTTAATCATCTTTAACACAAAATAGATGATCAACACAATCAGTGCAGTTCTGAACAAACCAACGATTGTTAAAATAACTGTCAGAATCATAACTACTTATTTAATTCTCAATAAGGCGTAAAAATAATAATAATCCCACAATGTAGTTCTGTGTAATTTCAAAATCACTTCCGATCCTGTGAATCTTAACATTTTTTGAGACAGATTAATCGACTATCGGCTGTTTTCGATTTTCAAGACGATGAATCCAGATCAACAATAGAATCACAAAGGCAAAACTAATAATGACCAAAGGGTAACTATTCTCTTTGGTTCCAATCTGATCCAAACTTAGATTGGTCATCCCTTTACTGTTGAGATAGTAAAAAATTACAGCAAGTGAATTATTCAGGAAATGAGCAATCACAGGGAGCCATAAGCAGCCACTCCATGCCAGTAGATAACCGAACATTGCTCCCAGTACTATTCTGGGCAGAAATCCAAAGAATTGAAGATGCATCGCACTAAAGAGGCCGGCCGAGATCCAGATACCCCAGTGTATATTTTTAGTCATTTTGGTAAATATCTTTTGAATAACTCCCCTGAATAGGAATTCTTCTCCCACGGCCGGAATAATTCCGATCATCAGAAGATTGATGAACAGCCCTTTCGTATCGCTTACATTTAAAAACGCTTTGGTAAGCAGTGCTGCGTTATCTTCTGATGCTCGCATCCACTTTTCGATCGGAGAAAGGAAAGATGGTAAAACTAACTTTGTATTCAGCTCTGCCAGGAAATTGATCACAGGATTGGAGCTTACAATTAGAACAAATAACAAAACGATGCTTAATAACTTAAATCCACGATTCATTTTGAGATACGTTCCAATCTTATCTCCGAAGATATATGCCAAAAAGATCGACGGGATAATAAAAAGCCCGACTGACTGCATCACTTGCATGTATTTTAACACATTAATACTCTCCGGTCGTGAATAATCGGTAAAAAAGCCGGGGTCGGTCAAAACTTTCATCCCATAAAACGGGATAATTGAAGCCATACTCAGGAAGGAAAAGATCACAAAAGAGCAAATTGAAATCAGCACTGCAAATAGCAGCTGATATCCCGGGGACATATATCGAAGTGAGCCAAATGGTTTCATCGAATAATTTTTTTTACAAATGTTACGTCTAATTTGGAGGGATTTTCCTGAATAAAAAAATATAAGCTCCTAAAATAGATCCGATGTTGTTTAAATTTTTTATTCCCGGCTTCCCCGGGAATCATTTCCCTTTCTGTTTATTCTCGTTTGTCACAATCTGAGATAAAAGAGGAATTCTAAAAATAGAATTTCATACGATGAAGAATCCGAATACAGATGTAGACAATGGATCAATTGACCTCTGTTTATATTCCATAAGGTTTTTTACAAAGAAATGATTGATTGCCGTCTTTGTTTGAATGTTACCAAATGTCTGAATCCTATTTGCCGCAACAGATCTTTTGCCTGATCGAAATAACGTCCGACCTGAGAACTCTGATGAGCATCAGATCCCATCGTCAGATTTACACCGTAATGAAAACAATACTCCAGGAACCGCGCATTTGGGAAGAACTCTCCACAAGGCCGGTCGTATCCGCTCGTATTCAATTCGACAACGACATGATTCTCCGCCAATACCTTTACAACTTTTTCATAAAGACTATCCATATCCGACTCAGGCCATATTCTAAACTTCTTGATCAGGTCCGCATGTCCTATGATATCAAACAGTCCGGATTTTGCGGCTTGTATCACCAATTCGAAATAGCGGTAATACAATTCATCATTACTCCATTTCCCATAGAGAGATTTATCGGTATCAAAGTTCCAGTCGTCTATAAAATGAACGGACCCAATTACATAATCGAGAGGTAATGAGGCAATAATCTTCGCAAGTTCTGTTTCTTTTTCGGGGAAGTAATCCAATTCTGCTCCAAAAAGGATGTCAAGTGGAACAGTGTTTTGACTTATCAATTCTTGCATCCGATGGACCATTACCGGTATATCCTCCTCTCTAATTGCCCAGCTAACAGGCTTTAAACAAATATGGTCGGTAAACCCTATCGTTGTAAGTCCCTTCAGAAATGCTTCCTTTATATGGTCCTCATGTTCACTCTTACCATCTGACAAAATGGTATGCATATGCAAATCGATCATAAATCCGGATATTTTTTTTACACTGATAAATCAATCATAAATTTCAATTTCTGAATAATTCACCCCACTAAGCAAAGCTAATTAAATTACATCAGGTTACCCAATTTTATCAAATCAAATCGAATCTCATATGAATTCATTTTTCCACCTTTTACCTCCAAATTGCAAAATACTCAAAACTATGGTTTGTCTTATTTGACACCTGATTTTTGATTTTAAGCTTTAGCAATGAGGTTAGACTTTTTTTATCGTTTTTTTTATCCTTAACTTAGTCAGCCTTAAAACCAAATAATGTTTTATTGGATATGAAATTTTATATTACACTGACAGTTCTGCTTTTAATGCTCTTTTCCGGACAGACGTATGCACACAAGCATAAAGCACATTCGCACAGCAAAACGACTCATCAGAAGAGCAAGAGTTCTCATCAGAAAAGTAAACAATCGCACCATAGTCACAGTCGAGCAGTAACAGAGAAAAGTTTTTCACTTCTTTCTCCCGATGGGAAAATTGAAATCAAAATAACCGATGATCCGGACATGAAATTCGGGGTCTTTTATCAGGGAAAAGAAATTATCACTCCTTCTCCCATTTCGATGACTTTTGACAATGGGACTACTGCAGGAATCGCACCTAAATTTTCAAGAGCCGAAGAAAGTGAGAATAAAGAATATATTGACCCGGTTGTTAAAAATAATGATATCCGAATTGAGGATAGTTTCAATCAACTTACCTTTTACAGCAAGGCAAATTACAATATTATTTTCAGGGCTTACAATGACGGAATTGCTTATCGGTTTGCAACCGCATTCACAGAACCGGTTAAAGTTCTTGGCGAGAAAGCGACCTTCTCTTTCCCATCGGACTTAAAGATTTGTTTCCCTACCCCAGATCAATTATATAGCCGTAAAAAAGAAGCTTTCAACTATACTTCGCTTTCAACAATACGCAGGAACGCATCTTCTGTTCCCGCACTGATCCGTGTATCCGACAGTCTAAAGGTCATGATTTCGGAAGCTGACGTAGAAGATTATCCAGAAATGCTTTGGGGAGCAAATGACTCCATCCCATTCAGCCTTCATGGAAATTTCACACCTTATCCGACAGATACAAAACAGATCACAAACCCGAATACATCAGCACCTCAAAATTCAGTTTTTATAGCACAGACCAAAGGAACCCGTCAATATCCATGGAGAATGATAATCATATCGGACAGAGGCACTTTAGTCCCCGAATCAGATATGGACTTCAAATTATCAGAAGCAGAGCAAATAGAAGATGTTTCATGGATAAAGACAGGAGAGATTACCTACGACCTCAAAAACGAATTACAAACTTATCCGATTGACTTTAAATCGGGAGTAACTGATGCCTCCTGCAAAAAATACATTGACGCAGCCTCCGCAAACGGTATTCAGTGTATCCTTTTAAATGAAGGCTGGTACAACCTCAATTCCAATTCCGGAATAGCTCCTTCAGTCAACATAGAAGAATTGACCGGATATGCAAAGCAAAAGAATGTAAATCTCATTGCATGGGTTTCATGGGAATCAATTAAAGATAATTTGTCTTCTACGCTGGATCAATTCCGGAAATGGGGAATTAAAGGGATAAAAATAGACCGAATTGACCGCAATGATCAATGGATGGTTAACTATTACCAAAAGATAGTTAATGAAGCCGCAAAGCAGGAATTGATGGTCGGATTTCACGGAGCATACAAACCAACAGGTATTCATCGTACGTATCCAAATATCATAAATATCGAAGAAATACCGTTATCAAATAAAAATTAGGGATTATTCAAATTTTCATTCCCACTATAGCAATAATACTCATTGTTATAGTTGTTGCTTTGGGCGTTGAACTATTTCTACACGTCTAAATTCACCATAAGAATTAGATGCACAAACTGAATTGAATAATTCCATTTATTCTCTGCAAAAATCAAACAGGAGAGTTATATACTTGCGAATTAATAAATGGAAGATCAAATTGAAATGGTATAGAAAATTTCGTTTCTTTACTGATATTTTTTTTACATTCGAAATGTAAATTATTTAGAACTATGAGAAACGGAACGTCTCCTTTAATATTTGTTGTTGACGACAATCCTACATATAATAAGCTTGTTGTCAGCTATCTAAAATCAAATAACTTTTTAGAAGTAAAATCATTTTTATCAGGAGAAGAATGTATTCAGCATATAAATGAAAATCCGGATATTATAATTCAAGACTATCTACTTGAAGGAATCAACGGAATAGACGTTCTTAAAGGTGTGAAGAAAAAGCATCCTTCTATAGAATTCATATTTCTTTCCGGGCAGGACAATATTGAAGTTGCAATTAATACAATGAAATTCGGAGCTTTCGATTACATAGTCAAAGACGAGGTGGCTTTAAAGAAAATGGTCAGCAAGATCAACAAGATCATGTCAATAAAACAACTGCAAAAGTCAAATCGTTATTACAAAACCGGAGTTATTCTATTTTTGATCATTCTGGCTATAACAGTAGTCACCTTAATGAGTTTGTCTTATTTCTTTCCAGAAAAATTTAAATTCTAAGATAACATATTTCTAAAGATAAGCCGAATTCTGATCAGAATTCGGCTTATCTTTTCTCTATTTTGTTACCTGCAAACCTATCAACTACGTTTCTATTTCCGAAAATTCAGGGTGTTACCTTCAGACAGGCAATTTATAAGTTATGGAAGCAGTTACAATGAAAGGATTTCCGCTTATCGTCGTTTCGCCCGGAGTCAGATTTATCGGAATAGAATAATAGGGAGTCAATGCAAATGTAAAATTCTTTGAAGTGTAAGTTATCGGCAGGGTAATATCATAACTAAGGATTCCGAACGAATTATTGGAAGCAGTTGTTGTTTCATCAACTACAGTAGTCGTAGTTATACCGGCATTCCCGTTTTTAGCAAACTGCGCTGATTTCAGCTTCTTACCCCTGTTCACTTTACTGAATTTTTTATAGAACACCGACTTGAAAGCCTTCTTCCCATGACTAAGCCTCAACAATACGCTCTTTGTCCCCATTTCAACAGAGAATGTCGGATTAATGGACATGCTTTGATCCTCACCCTCAAAAAGTGCGATCTCACGATTGACCGCAATATGATCATACCATCCGTCTTCGTTTCCAAAGTTATACTCCAGCGTATTACTCAAAGTAAAGAGTCCAAGATTGTACCCGGCAGACACGTTTATGATATTATTCAGACGATTGAACAATCCTGCGCTATCGGAATAGTTAAACAGATGGGTAAACCCCAAATTTAAGCTCAATTTTGATGTTAAACTCTTTGAATAGGAGGCGGTCAGATCAGATTCGGATAAGAATCCCGCATCTTTACTGAAACCATAGTTTTCCAACGTTAGTCCAAGTCCGGACTTATGAATAAATGCAACAGACTGGTTTATGGAATACCCATTCATTCCAAAATTTCGCCCGGCATAAATCATGTTGTTCATGTAATTGGCCGAAACTTCCAAACGAGTCTTCGAATCAATATCGGATGTATCCCTCTTTTCTTCAACTTGACTCTGAGCATTCACCACATTAAAAAATGACAGCGTCAATACAAGGCACAATAGCCCTTTCAACACTTTTCCTTTTTCTATCATCATTCAAATCGTTTGTTTTTTTGATATGCCTGTTTATATCCTTTCATTGTCATTCTCCATGGAAAAGGATCGAAAAGAAAATTGCGATAAAAATACAAACTTGAATATATTGATTGTCTTCAAACAATTAGCAAAAGCGTTTTTTTAAGAAAAATTCATTAACCCGGAAGGAAGAATTAGTGAATCCGATGAAACACAGATGGATTTACGATTGAGATATCTCTTCTTCCTTCA
>JAUZOB010000100.1 GCA_030706665.1 Bacteroidota bacterium | reverse complement strand
TGCAACGGCATGACCGGCTGCTATGTCCCATTCCATTATGTGGCTAAAGCGAGGATATAGGTCTGCTTTTCCTTCTGCCATGATGCAAAATTTCAGAGAGCTTCCACGTATGACAAGTTCTACGTTCTCTTGCCCCCGTTCGCTCATTACAGCCCCGATATAGGCTTTTGTTTCAGCATTCATATGCGAGCGGCTTCCGACAATCACATATTTGGTGCGATCAGTGCAGACCGGCAATTGAACGGTTCTGTTTTTCAGTTCTTCCCAGGTCGATGGAACTCCGTCTGCTTCAGGTAGATTCATACGATAAGCCCCTACCCCTTGTGCTCCGAAATAAAAGACATGCATCTGAGGGGCGTACACGACCCCTAAAATAGTCCTGTTATTTTCGACCAAAGCAATATTTACGGTAAAATCTGCCGATCTGTTTATGAATTCTTTGGTTCCGTCTAAAGGATCTACAATCCAAAGCCTGTCCCAATGTTTGCGAACGGAATAATCCGGAATATGCTCCTCTTCGCTGATAACAGGCCATCCAAATGTTTTCAATCCTTCCACAATAATCCTGCTCGCCTTTTTATCAGCCTGGGTAACCGGTGAATGATCTTCCTTCAGTTCTGTGTCTAAATTATCAGAATGAAGTACGTCAAGTATAGCATCACCTGCTTCATGTGCAAGCCGGACAACATAAAGTAATAAATTTTCCATTTCCCTCTCGGTAATCAAATTTTCAGCAAAATAATGAATTATTTCTCAGAAGATTTAAATTTGCAAAGAATGTATGCAATTGTTGATATAGAAACCACCGGTGGCAGTCCGAAAAACGGTAAGATTACCGAAATTGCCATATTTGTTCATAACGGGCAAACAATCGTTGATTCATTTTCTTCGTTAGTTAATCCCGAATGCAACATCCCCGATTTCATTTCGCGTTTAACCGGCATCAATAATGAGATGGTAGCGAATGCGCCGAAATTTTATGAGATTGCCAAAAAGATTGTTGAGATTACTTCTAACAAAATCTTTGTGGCACACAATGTAACCTTCGACTATTCCTTTGTTCGGGAAGAATATCAGCAACTGGGATACAACTATAAGCGAAAAACTCTTTGCACCGTTCAATTAAGCCGTAAGTTTATTCCCGGACATGCATCTTACAGTCTCGGGAATCTGTGCAAAGACTTAGCAATTCCCATCAACGGGAGGCATCGCGCAGCGGGTGATGCATTGGCAACAGTACAACTATTCGAGATAATCTTATCAAAACAATTGGGACGCGAGGTCAATCTTTTTAATCCGTTATAAATAAAAGAGGTTGCCCTTTTAGGGACAACCTCCTGGTATTACTGATTCGGTAAAAAAATCTTATTCTTCTGCTTCAGCAGCCTTTTCATCTTCAACAGATAATAATTGTTTATCCATCAAAAGATTATACCACTGTAAAATCTTTTTCATGTCGGAGACATATACCCTGTCGCGGTCATATTCCGGAAGAATTTCACCGAAATAAGCCTTAACCTGATCATTTCCACTCTTGGGATCAACGGTTTTACCCCCGTTCTCTTTTTCGATAATTCGTTTGAAAACTTCTTTCAGCGGAATTTCATCACTGTCAGTAAAAACAGCAATATCTTCAAGAGCACTGATTTTTGCAGTCGAGAAAGCCGGCATCCGTTTCCCGGTAAGCAAAGATTCAACAATGATGCTGCCTTTTGCCTCTGAGACAAGTTTAAATAATCCGCTTTGTCCGGATATTGCAAGTATTCCTTTCAACATAGTCTTCGTATTTTAAACACTGCGAATATACAATTTCTATCTAAATGTGACTGCTGCCTCCTTTGAAAAATACATTTCACACCCGGGTAAGCTTCTAAATGCCCAGATCTACAGAGATTCCGGCTCTGATCCATCGTCCAGGCTGAACAATGTTTCCCAGATCGAAGTACTTTTTATCAAAGAGATTCGATGCTTCGACAAAGATCTTCCCATGTGGCAGCTGCCACCAGACTTTGGTATCGACTGTCCAAAATGGTTTATACGGAACTTCGCTTCCGGCAACCGTGTTGACATAGGAAGTATAAGTTCCGTTACGATCTTGCCAAAGAATATACCAATCAGCATTCAGCTTACTGATAATTTTGTGATTTATGCCCAGCGTCAGTTTGTGTTTCAGGTTGTCAAGGACATAATAAGAGACATAATCGCCACTTGATTTGTCCAATGTCAGATATGAATAGGTCATACTGATTTTTTTCAGAAAAGAACTTTCTTTGAAGATTTCTCGTGGATTCAGATCGACAGAGCATTCAAATCCATTGGTATTGACTTTCGTCAGATTCATGCTCTGCCATTTGGCTTCATCAGGTAGTTTTACCCAGTCGATCATGTTTTTCCCTTCGCGTCTGAAAAATGCCACGTGACCACTTACAACCGAACTGTTATACTTGAAGCCTGACTCGTAAGAAGTTGCTTCTTCCGGTCCCAATAGTGGGTTTCCGGAATTGGTCGGTCCCTGGTAATAAAGATCGGTGAATGTTGGCATTCGCAACGATTTATTAAACGTTGCATACCATTTCACCGGATTAGAAAGCTGATAACTAAGATCAACTCCCGGATAATACTTCCATTGCAGACGTAAATCGGAATTCCAGTTTGCCATCAGTCCGGCAGAAACAGTCAGTTTCCCAATGAAAATATTGTGTTCGGCAAAGAACGATACATTCGAACGTGAATGTCCGTTCGTAAACTGATGCCCGCTTTCGCCCGGCACATCAATGGGCTTTGCCAGAGGTTCACCCAAAACATTACTCCAGATATTTTCGGAGCGGAAATCGGAACCGAAAGCAGTTTTACCCAGAGAAGAAGAGAACCAGGCATTGACATTGGCACCGAACACCTGTGTTAAATGATAATTGTGCGATTTATACCAGGAAGGGGCATCGCTTCTGAACAATTCAAAGCAGTCCTGATGTCGCCGCCAGTAGATTGAAGGAGTGATATGAAGTTTCTCTCCGGTCTCCATCTTGACCGAAGCGAATGTTGTTTTGGTATGTTCGTATTGATTGGGATACTTGGGAGTGTAAAAACTATTGGCACCGAATCCTTTGTCGGTATATCCCAGTTGATATTCTATTTTTCCGGGAAACAGATGATATATTCCCTGCCAAAACAGATTATTGGCACCAAAATCGGTATTGGCAATGTATCCGTCAGAAGATTTGCGGTTTACGGCAATAAAATTCTCAAAATTTTTATTGCTTAAGCTGACATTGCCATTCAGGTCATTATAACCGTGTTCCCCTGCACTGGCAGAGAGTTTGACCCGATTCTGCAGGTCTGTTCCCGTAATGATGTTGATTGCGCCACTAAAAGCATTCGGACCGAAGACTCGCGATGCTGGTCCTTCCAGAATTTCTATACGTTGAATGCTTTCTAAACTAACCGGAAGGTCGAGATTAAAATGTCCGGTTTGCGGATCGTTGATATTGATCCCGTTGAGAAGAATTAATGTTTGGTCTGATGAGCCGCCCCGAATACTAACATCGGCCTGGACACCAAACTGTCCCCTTTGTCTGATATCTACATTGAGCAGATATTTCAACAACTCGTTAATACTTTGAACCGGCGCAGCCTCAATCTCACTACGCTCGATCACGGATACAATCCGTGCCACCTGCGAATACGTCACAGGAGCCCTTTGTGCGGAAACCTGAACCGCTTCCAGACTATAACGACGCTTTACGTCCGTCGTATCAGGATGTTCGAGATTCATACCCGGATTTGCACTAACCTGGTAACTGACAAGCAGTACCCCAATGTTTACGATAACACGTAAACTGGCAAATGCCGAATATTTCTTTCCACCCCAACGTCTGAAGAGAACAGCCCTTAGATTTCCGTTACAGAAATAGGATTTCTTCATGATAAAGTGATTTTAAAAAATAAAAGCCGCAAAGTAAACACCTTTTTACTAAAATGAGGGTTTTTTCTGCAAGATTAATTTTTTAGATTTTTCCTGATTTTTTATTTGGAATTTATGCTCTATAACATATCTTTGCAGCGGTTTTAAAGGGTAATTTTTTTCATAGTTTTTGGTTTAGTTAGGCTATAAGGATAGATTCATCTATCCTTATTTTTTTATATATAAGACACTTACACAATTATTCACACCTCCTATAAAAATCATGCCATCCTGATTATCAGAATCGCACAAATTTCTCCCTGTCTTTCCATCTTCTTCTCTAAATATCTGGTTGTTGTCAGAACTTTTATCCGAATCAATTGTTTTGAAAGAAAAACATTTATGACAAGGTATTCTATTCGAAATCTTGAACAGATTTCAGGTATTAAAACCCATACCATTCGGATGTGGGAGAAAAGATACCACATTTTGTCACCCAGTCGGACCAAGACTAATATTCGTTATTATACAGATGAAGATCTCAAACGTTTATTAAATATTTGCAGCCTGTTAAGAAGCGGACTGAGAATCTCGCAGATTGCCAAACTTTGCACGGAAGAATTCAGGGCCAGACTTCTTACAATTGCAGATGAGGGGAAGAAAGAAGACCAACTTACTCCTTTTCTCACCTCATTATTTAATTACAACATTGAAGAATTCAGGAATTTGCTTGACCTGAAAATTATGGCAGCAGACTCTTCTGATTTTATCGAACAGATTGCATATCCTCTATTTCTTAAGATTAACTTACTCTGGATGAGCAACAATTTATCGGATACTCAACGAAACATTGCCTATTCTATTCTTCGCGAAAAGCTCTATGGCTTAATCAATTTATTTGGATCGACCACAACGGTAAATCAAAACATCCGGGTAATTTGCTTCCTCCCTGAAACAGAATACGATGAGACAGAGATGCTCTTTTATATTCTGTTATTACGAAAATATGAGTTATCCCCGATTTACATCGGCCAGCTTTCCGACACAAAAGTACTTCATCCTTTGCCTCATAAGGATAACATACTCTTATCCGGTTTTTCAATTCCGACTTCATCTTCACTATTGAGCGTATATGCACAAAAACTATCGGAGCTTGATGTAAAATCAGTGTTTATATACCATCATAATCTTCAAAATGAAGTTAGTTCGTTTCATTCTAAAAAAGTAAAATTTATAACCTCTCCTTCCCAATTCCAAAAAATATTAAACAGAAGTATAAAAGATCAGTAACCATTTATGCTTTAAAACATTTTAAAAATTGAAGTGAAAAAATGACACTTTTGTTTAAACTTCCCGTACAATGTTTTAACAAGCAGCTTCTTTTACCAAATATTTCTAATTTAAAAACCCGGTAACCATTTAACAACATGCAGTTTGTACATTTCACGACTCATAGATAAAATTTATCGGCAATTCAATAATATCTAAAAGAGACAGTTTTGTCTGTTATCTGTGTTTAAGTTTGAACTGAAATAAATAAACAATGTAAAACCTCAAGCAATACAGATATGACACAAGTACAGTTCAACAATAGTTTGTTAAGTTTGAAAGACAGGTTAATGTACTATGCTCTTAGCTTAACTTCAGATCCCGACAAAGCAAACGATTTGGTGCAGGAGACTTTTCTCAAAGCATTATATTACAGAGATAAGTTTACACAGAACACTAATTTCAGTGCTTGGGTTCACACAATAATGAAGAACACTTTTATCAATGATTACCGTAAAAAGGTAAAAGCAAGGAATACTTTTTATGGATCAAACAATGAGTTACATCTGAAATTTGCAAAAAGCAAATTGTATCCGTCTCCTGATTCCTTCTTCAGTTCAAAAGAGATTGTGAAAGAAATCAGGAACCTGACCGATGAGTACCGCATCCCGTTTCGGATGTTTCTTGACGGTTATAAGTACAAAGAAATTGCAGAACAATTAAATCTTCCGCTGGGCACTGTAAAAAGCAGGATTTTCTTCACCCGTAAGAAATTGGAGAAATCGCTCAGAGAGTTTACTGAAGATTAATAATTAAAAGCTCATAAGCATATCCTGAAAAGATTCCTGTTTAGCAGGAATCTTTTTATTTTTACGCAAACCATTAAACTTACAGTTTCGTCAATGAAAAAAGTATGTGTTCATTTGGCTTCAGGCTTTGAAGAAGTAGAAGCAATCAGTATCGTCGATGTACTGCGAAGAGCTGATATTCTTGTTGAAACAATTTCAATGACAGGCAATTTGTCCGTCAAAGGAGCCCATAACATTACGCTTTTAGCAGACAGATTGTTTGAAGACACCGACTATGATCAGGTTGAAATGATTGTCCTCCCTGGAGGAATGCCGGGATCTTTAAATTTGGACAAACACGAAGGATTGAAAGCCCAGATTATAAAATTTCACCAGCAATCTAAACCTCTTGCTGCCATTTGTGCTGCTCCGATTGTATATGGACATCTGGGAATTCTTAAGAACCAGCAAGCTGTATGCTATCCTGGGTTTGAAGCTCATCTGACAGGAGCGAAGCTTGTTGATGCTCCTGCGGTTCATTCCGGCAATTTTATTACCGGAAAAGGTCCCGGAACAGCTCTTCTGTTTGCATTGGCAATCGTAGAGCATTTCAAAGGGAAAGATGCTGCAGTTCAAATCAAAAGAGGAATGTGTCTGGAATAAAAAGACTTTAAAAGATGGTCCCTGTCGGTGTTATTACGTAAATCCTTCACTCACCTTACAAAAAGCAATGCAAGAAAGCCCGGCAGGGGCTTTTACTTTTTATATGAATAGCTGAAAAAAACAGTTGCTATACAATTTCTATAGTTTAACCAAGGAGACATCGACTCCCATTAACTTTCGGGACTCACAATTATATTTAATTACCAATAACAATCTGATTCCAAATATCTTCTTCACGATACCTATAAGGATATAAAAAACGTATTGGCGGAAATCGCTTTTTAAAAAGAGATTCCGCCAATATATTCCAGTGTACTATTTCTGTTATATTATTCGTTCCAAGGAGTAAACACTACTTGAATATTTTATTTAACTCATCGCCTATTTTCTTAGCCGCATTTTGGAACTGAGATTCGGCTTTCTTCTGTACCTCTTCTTTTACCTTCTGCTTTACTTGTTGTTTCGCCTGTTCTTTTGCTTTTGCAATATCCAGTTTAATTATCGGCTTCGAAACAGTCCCTCCGATTAACACCCCGGCATCAACACTTTGAAGCCCCTGTGCCTGGGGAAGCGATGCAAATAAATTACCAAACCCTCCCAATGTTGCGATATGTTCAAGTTTCATATCCAAACGCATATCGAGCCTGTCATCAACTCCTTTTTTCCCTGATACAGTAACTTCCTGTCCCGATATCTTCACCTTAAAAGGTTTGATAATGAGGTTGCCGTTTTCAATTGTGAAATGGCTGATAAAGTCAGAGAGGTTTACGCTTTTCCATTTGTCATTCTTCAAAATTGCAGCAACCTGATTCAGGACTCCCGCTCCTTCAATCTTCACATTCTTGGTTGAGAAGTCGCCCAGTCCGTTGACCGTAGGCATCAAGACTTCCATATTCTGTCCGAGGAATCCTTTAAAAGTAAGGGACGTAGAGAAAGATCCGCTACTGTGCTCTGCAAGCGGAAGCATATTCTTAAAAAAGTGCATCCCATTATATGTTTTAGGAAGACTCAAATCCTTCATGCTCATCTTCAATGCGAATGATGGTTTGTCCTTACCCATGGATGCATAACGCCCATTCATTAACATTTGTCCGTCAAAGATCCTGAACCCCATATTTTTCAGATCGATTGCTTTATCATGGATACTGATGCTCCCCTTAGCCCCGGTAATATCAAACTTATCATACAGTACTCTGTTGACCTGTCCGTTGAATGTAAAATTAATACGTTCCGGAACCTTAAAAGAACTGGAAGCGACGGCCTTGGCATCGCTTGCTTTGACACTCTCTTGCTCTTTTGACTTCTGTTCAGTCTCTGTTTTGTCTTTGGGCATCAACTGGTTTAGATCAAGTAATGAAGAGCGCAGGTTAATCGTACCACCTAGTGTTCCTTTCCCAAACAGATAAGAATAGAAATCACGAACATTCCCATTCATAGCAAAGTCGCTTTTCCCAATATTCCCTTTCAGGTTTGCCAGAGTCATTAAGTTAGGCTTCAATGTTGCAGAAGCATTGCTAATAAAGAGTTTTTGTGGTAATTTGGCAGAAGTAAGAGAAAATTTGTTCAGGTTAAAAAATCCCTGGGTCTTCACTTTAGTAAAGTCCTTTTTCTTAATCGACGACATTACCCCTTCAGCCATTACTTTACCATCCAATTTCCCGGCAATTTCAACACTATCGATCGGCATGGCATTTTTAAGAGAAGCAAAATCAACTTCACCTCCAAAGTTTCCTTTAAAATGAAGATCTGAAATCATATGATCCAGATCAAGATTCATCTGAACCTGATTGCCACCGATCACAGCACTCATATCATTAATTTTCACAATCGTATTATCAAGGCTTCCCTGAGGTTTCTCAACATCAAGGTCAAGCATAACCTGTTGAATCTTTTCCGGTAATCCTTTAAACTGAAGGCTGGCATCTTTAACCCCAACTTTCATTCCAAAAGCAGGATAGCTTCCTTTCGTATAAAATCCTTTTACGAAGCCTGAGATATCTGCACTTCCGACCGCATCAGCCCCTTTCAGTGTTGACTGATATTGCTTCGGGACTAAAGCAAACAGGTGTTCAAACTTACTTCCCGGAGCTTTTATATCAAAGTTCATATTGATAGTATCATTAGGCATCGAGAACCCTCCCTGAGCGACCAAAGGCAAGTCTTTAAGAAAGATCTTCCCGTTATCAAAATAGAAGTCCATTTTTCTGAAATTGATCTTTACCCCGGTTTCGACCTTCAACGGTACATCCTCAAGATATTTTGATCCGCCATAAGCAAAAGTAAATCCTGATGTTGATGCCTTACTTTTTAGCTGTGTAATCGCACCATAAAGAGACCCATTCATTTTCAAGGAAAGATCTTTCAGATGGACAAGCATATTCGAGGTCTGATCTTCATATATAAAATCACCTCCGTCAATCACAATATTATCCAGTCTTACTTTGAATGTATCCTTGCTTTTCTTTTTAGGAGCTTTGCTTTTACCATAGTCCCAGTTTTCTTTTCCATCTTTTCCAACCAGCAGGTAAATTTTGGGTTTATCAAAAATCAAATCATGAACGTCAATATCGCCTCCTGTAATAACTTTAAAGAAAGAGACGTCTGTGGCTACCGTCTCGGCATAAAGCATGGTATCATTTTTGAATTCACCGGCACCGGAGATGGTAAGTTCTTTTAACCTGATCTGTAAGCTGGGGAAACCATGGAACAATGAAAGCTGGAAGCTCTTGAAGTTCACTGTTGCATTCATACTTTCACCAATGGCGTTTTTTGTTTTCCTATAAAGAGTGTCCTTAAAAAGATAAGGAACCGTTATCATCAAAAGAAGAAATACCCCCAGGGAGATTGCTCCGACCCTGAAATACTTCTTTTCCCAATACTTCTTTGCAATATCCTTTAGCTTCATAACCTTTGTTTTTCTACTTTAACATGAAATTACGCAACATGTTCAATCCCGTTTGTGTTGATCGCACAATATTCCGGCTTCGATTGTCGCCAAAATTATATCTGCGGGCAATAATCTCTTTTTTATCTCCAATGGCAATCCAAACAGTACCTATGGGCTTTTCAGGAGTACCGCCGGTAGGGCCGGCAATACCCGATGTAGCGATCGCATAATCAGAATTAAGATTCTTGATTGCACCTCTGACCATAGCCTGAACCACTTCAAGGCTAACCGCCCCATACTTTTCGATCAGAGAAGAATCAACATCCAGCAGCTTCTCTTTCAAATCGTTGGAATACGCAACGACACTTCCCCTGAACCATTCGGAACTACCGGCAACACTTGTTATTTGATGGGCGATGTACCCTCCGGTACAACTTTCTGCCACCGACAGGGTCGCTTCTTTCTCAAGCAGAAGATTTCCCAATACCGATGCTAATGTATCTCCCTCAAATCCGAAGAAGTATTCAGGAATGATTTTTTTGAGTTCTTCTATTTGACGATCAACTTCTTTTTCCATCAGACCTTGTTCGTATCCATAGGCACTTAAGCGCAACTTGATAGCCTGAGGGCCGGGCAGATAGGCAAGTTTTATATAGGATGGAAGCCTGTCCTCCCATTTTTTAATTCTTTCAGCCAATATCGATTCTGCAATCCCCT
>JAUZOB010000010.1 GCA_030706665.1 Bacteroidota bacterium | reverse complement strand
GGCACAACGATTGCAAAGACAGGGAGGAGAGTGTTTCTTTTTAAGCGAAACGCAACTGGAACAAATCGTGGCTCAGATTGAGCATATGAATCCCGGACTAGTGATTATCGATTCAATTCAGACTGTCGGGACGGACCGGGTGGAGTCGTCGCCTGGAAGTGTTACTCAAATTCGTGAATGCACCTCGGCAATCTTAAAGGTTGCTAAAGAAAATGCAATTCCTGTTTTACTGATCGGACATATTAATAAAGAGGGGAGCCTGGCGGGGCCTAAAGTTTTGGAGCATATTGTCGATACGGTCCTTCAGTTTGAAGGAGATCGAAATCATATGTATCGGATTCTTAGATCAATTAAGAACAGATTCGGTTCGACTTCCGAAATGGGAATCTTTGAAATGGGGCACGATGGTTTGCGAGAGGTATCAAATCCATCAGAATTACTCTTGTCTGCTTATGATCAAAAGCTCAGTGGAACAGCAGTTTCTGCGTCTATGGAAGGGATGCGTCCTTTCTTAATAGAAGTGCAGGCACTTGTCAGTAGTGCTGCGTATTCAACCCCCCAGCGTTCGGCAACCGGCTTTGATCTTCGTCGGTTGAACATGCTTCTTGCTGTACTTGAAAAGAGAGCAGGGTTTAAATTGATTGCAAAAGATGTATTTCTCAATATTGCAGGGGGAATACGGGTAGATGATCCTGCCATAGATATGGCTGTCCTGAATGCGGTCTTATCTTCCAACTTTGATATCCCTGTAGAGAAAAGTATTTGTTTTGCAGGGGAGGTGGGACTTACCGGTGAGATCAGACCGGTAACACGTATCGAACAGCGGATTGCTGAAGCAGAGAAGCTTGGATTTAAGGAAATCTATATTCCGAAGTATACGCGAGGAGTTAACCTGAAGAAGTTTAACATCGAAATACATTCGTTTGGCAGAGTCGAAGAGGTCTTTAAACGAATCTTCGCTTAAAAAGAAATAAAGATTCTTCAAAGTTTGCTGTTAATTCTTGCTGATGCAAAAGAGAGTTGTGCTCTTTTAGGTGTTTACTTAAGAATTGAAAGATCTGAAGTATTGATCTGAGTTAGTTTAACCTTGTCAGATATTTGAGATACCTCAAGAAAATATGTTCATTGCAAACTTGTAATCTATTGATGTACTTGTCATGCAATCCGGAATTTTGAGATTATGAGGAATAGCAGGTTAGATAAAACGAAAGGGAGATGGATTATTGGTTCCTTCTTTGAATTCCGATGGAGAGAAGAGCTTCATTGTAAAGACTGATGGAACTTGTTAATTTTAATGAAGAACCGGAAGGATTCACATTTTTCATTGTATTCCATTTGTTTTATGGTGAAGTAATTCTAATTTTGCTCTTAAAATACAGATTATATGAGGATTGGTTTAGTAATATTGTTAGGAGTTGTCTTTCTTTCTCTTACAGGTTGTCATAATGGCGATGATAAGATTTTATCACAACGCGAGATGATGGATGTCCTGTATGATATGCATCTGACAGATGCTATGTCAGCATCAATGATGAGCCATGCCAGTCCGATGTATACTTCAGATGAACTTTATAATTCAGTTCTGAAGAAACATAAGATTACCACGAAAGCATTTGAAAATTCGATCTACTATTATACAAAGCATCCGAAACAATATGCGAGGATCTATCAGCAGCTGAGCGATCGTTTAAATGAGGAGATCCAGAAGACATCAGGAATGCCGTCCGGAAAGAATGCGGAAAGGCTACCTGTTAATCCTGATGTTCCACCGACGCAGCAGCCTCAGTTTGGTACATCTCCTACGCCGAATAATCCGAATACACTTCCAAAATAGTCGTTTATGAGAAAACTGTCGGCTCATTATGTCTTAACCGACGATGGCCGGTTCGTAAAATATGGCATCCTGTCGCTTGACGATAAAGGGACTGTCATTGATGTCCGTGATCCTAAGGGTGAAATGAATGAAGAGGAAGGGCTTGAGTTCTATGGCGGAATTCTTGTTCCCGGATTCATTAATGCTCACTGTCATCTTGAATTATCAGACTTAAAAGGGGTCCTGCCCCAAAACAAAGAGCTCTCAGGATTCCTGGATGCACTGTTCGATGTGCAGAGTACTTCTTCACAACATATCTCAACGCTTGCTGAGCGAGTTGACCGATCGATGTATTTGCAGGGAATCGTAGCAGTAGGTGATACTTGCAATACTACTGAAACAATAAGTATCAAAAATAAAAGTCTGATACGGTATCTCAATTTTGCAGAAGCATTTGGAATCCATCCTGCCCGTGCAGATAAGTCATTGATGCAGGCACAATCAGTGTGTACTGCCTTTTTTGATGGGAATCAACCATGCAACCTGACACCCCATTCTGCATATGCTGTCTCCGATGAATTATTCCGGAAATTGATTGACAGTCCGGCTGATCTCCAAAGACGATATTCGATTCATCATTTGGAATCGAAAGAAGAGAATGAATTCCTACTGTATAGAAAAGGAAGGTTGTCTGATCATTATTCTTCTAAACTTGGAATCCGATTGAATGAGCTTCCTTTTAATCCTGAATCAGCCACCTCAAGAATATTGAGATATATCCCTGAATCTAATCCTCTTCTTTTGGTTCACAATACGGTTCTGGAAGATGCTGATCTGGATTTGATTAAAGAATCAAGATTAACAACGAATACCTTTTTTGTTGTGTGCCCGTCTTCGAATCAATATATCACGGGGCTGACTCCTGATTATAAAAAATTGAAGGATTCAGGGTTTCCGATATGCATTGGGACGGATAGTCTGGCTTCGAATAATAAGTTATCGATCTTGGCGGAGATCAGACAAATACAAGATGCCGAACCTTCTATTCTATTGGAGGACCTGTTTATGTGGGCAACGAAAAATGGAGCTGCTGCCCTGGGAATGGATGAGCATTTAGGTAGTTTTACTCCCGGTAAAGTGTCCGGAGTGAATCTGATTACGAACATTAATTTCAGAGAGATGAAATTAACATCAGCATCGGTCGTGCAACCAATGCATGTTTAATACAGAAAGAATTAAAGAAACCGATATGGGAACGTTTTTATTTGATGATATTATTTTCGGCCCGGTTCAGAGCAGAAGGTTAGGAGTATCTCTCGGTATTAATCTGTTGCCGATAGATTCAAAATTGTGTACATTCGACTGTATCTATTGTGAATGCGGTTGGAATCCGGAGAAACTTGCCGGAGCAGGGCATCTTCCCACTGCTGAAAAGGTAAAGGCACAATTGGAATTGAAACTACAGAATATGGCAGAAGAAGGAGTCCTTCCTGATGTTATAACTTTTGCCGGAAATGGAGAACCTACCCTGCATCCTGAATTTGAACAGGTTATCGATGATACCATTTCATTAAGAAACCAATATGCCCCGAAAGCCAGAATTGCTGTTCTTTCGAATTCAACGATGGTTCATAAAGAGAAGGTTGTTAGGGCGCTTAAAAAAGTTGATGACAATATTCTGAAATTAGACTCGGGTTTCGAAGAAACAATTCGCATTATGAACTGTCCTCAAAGTAACTTCTCTTTGAAGAAACTGATCCATAATCTTAAGAAATTCGAGGGGAAACTTATCATTCAGACGATGTTTCTTATAGGAGACTTTAAAGGCCATCATATTGACAATACGACTCCGGAAGAAGTCGATGCATGGTTGTCACTTATAAAAGAAATCAGTCCTTCTCAGGTGATGGTTTATTCCATTGATCGTGACACTCCTGCTTCCGGGCTGATAAAGGTGGAGAATGATGTTCTGGAAGCGATTGCTGAAAAAGTTACAGCATTAGGGATTCAGACATCGGTTGCTTAAAAAATTTTTATTCCAATATTCAGGGTGGCGACAGGGGGTGTCGATAAATAACCTGGAAGCTATACTTGAAACAAGAAATGATATAAAAGTAAAGAGGCTGTCTTTTTTAAAAAGACAGCCTCTTTACTTTATATTTGATATTAAAATAGGGTGATGTTCTATTCAAAAGGATGTGCATCAGGAATTCTGTCTTACCCCTAAATAAAATTACTTTTGGGGAATTTGAACAGAATATGTGATGCGGTTCCTTTTTAGTGAGAGATATTAACTAGTTGGGAATCCCAACAAAAACTTCAACTATTTGCGGAATTGAGCTGAAAGCTCAGTCGCTTTTTCAAGGGCCAGACGGATATGCGGGAAGATATACTCTTCACCGATTATTTCTGCCAATCCTGCATTCCGAATCTCGCGATCCACATCCGGTTGGACACCCGAAAGGATTACCCGTATTTTAGACCCGGCCAAATCTTTTACCAACTGACGAAGGTTGTGGATACCGGTAGAATCGATAAACGGAACATTTCTCATTCTGATGATCATGATCTTAGGTCTCTTCTCCAAGGCTTTAATTGAATCTCTGAACTTGTGAGCAGCTCCAAAAAAGAAAGGGCCGTTTACTTCATAGATCTCGACATGTTTCGGGATATTCAATTTATCCGTAGCATCCGGATCTTCTTTCTCTATTAGGTCTTCCATTTGATCTGTAATTACACTTACATGGCTGACTTTTGCCATACGTTGCATAAAGAGAAAGCAGGCGAGAACCATTCCGATCTCAATTGCAACTGTAAGATCTATAATGACAGTCAATAAGAAAGTCACAATAAGAATCGTTATATCCTGACGGGACCCCCGTGTAATTGCTTTAAAAGATCTCCATTCACTCATATTGAAGGCAACAATAGCCAGAATTCCGGAAAGGCATGAAAGAGGGATTAACTTCGCCCATTTTCCCGCAAAAAGCATTATTATCAATAGCGTAATGGCATGTACAATTCCTGCAATCGGAGTACGTCCCCCACTTTTAACGTTGGTAGCTGTACGGGCGATGGCTCCTGTTACAGGAATTCCACCAAAGAGAGCAGAGCTGATATTTGCAACACCCTGACCGACAAGTTCCATATTGGAACGGTGATTCCCACTAATCATCCCGTCGGCAACTACTGCCGATAGCAGGGATTCAATCCCTCCCAGGAGGGCTATGGCAAAGGCTGGTTGGACATATGCCTGTAACTGTCCCCAATTGAAGGACGGTATCATCAGGTGAGGAAGTCCTGTCGGAATCTCCCCGAATCGGCTTTCTATTGTTTCTACCGGAAGCTTAAAAGCACAAACTGCAGCTGTGGTAAGAATGATTGCGATAAGGCTGCCTGGTATTTTTGGGAAAAGACGTTGAGTCCCTACGATGATCACGATCGTTCCGACAGAGAGAGCTAATGCATAATAATTTGTAGTGCTTAAATGAGAAAAGACAGCACCCCATTTTTCAAGAAATCCTACAGGATTTCCATTAAAAGTTAGTCCCAAAAAGTCTTTAACCTGGGAAGAAAATATCAGAAGAGCAATCCCGGATGTGAACCCAACGGTAAGAGGGTAGGGGATAAACTTTATGACATTCCCTAACCTCGAAAACCCTAATATCATCAGGATAATCCCGGCCATTAAAGTTGAGATGATCAACCCATCGACCCCGTATTTTGAAACAATAGAATAGACGATGACAATAAAAGCCCCGGTAGGGCCGCCTATTTGAACTCTGCTGCCGCCAAGCACAGAGACCATAAAACCGCCAATGATTGCGGTATATAAACCTTTATCTGGAGAAACTCCGGATGCTATGGCAAAAGCAATAGCCAATGGAAGTGCAACAATTCCGACAATAATTCCTGCTGTCAGATCTTTTGTAAATTGGTGAATACCATACCCCTCCCGAAGTACGGAAACCAGTTTAGGAGTAAACATATGTGTTCTATTTTTAATTTTTCAGAACCGGAAAGTTTGGATAAGTAATGAATTTTGGAGAATCGGTTCTTGCATTTATGACAATTTTCTAAAATTGTGCCGCAAAGGTATGGTCAAATCAAGCCTTGTTGTCCTTTTTTGATTTAATAAGATAGAATTATTTAAACTTCGTTCTCTTTTTATCATTCTTTCAGTACTTTCACAAATTTGAATTTGTACAAAAATGAGCCCATTCTATCTATTTTGATAAATAGAAGGCAAATTCAAGGCCTTATTTAATATCACAAAAAAATTTTTAGGCGTCCGGAAGGAGAAGTTGATTCATCAGACTCTTCATAGCTCGAAGGATGGAGAACGATTTACAGATAAAATTCAGGAGAATGTTTCAATATTCGAAGCGATGGTTTGAGAATAAATTTTTAATTGGAACGTAAATACTTTTCGGGGCTATATCTCTTCGCTGTTGAATAAACGTGGCTTGATAAGCGATTTCCCCATTAGATACAAATACAAGTTCGGGTGACTTGCACTGTTTGAGCAAACCCTCTTCAGGGAATAAATGAATCATTTTTTAGAATTAACAATAATTTATAGAAAAAACAGCATTTAGTACTCATTCAAACTCAAAGAAATTTTAAGCATTCGTCTCTTTGTTTAAATTTATGCATTTAAAAATATGAACAGGGTTCTCTTTGAATCCTGTTTCGTAATTTTAGCCTGAAAAAGATAACCAATTACATTATGAAGACTTACTCTGCACGTCAGTTATCGTTAGTTATTACATTGCTTTTATCTCTATTGGTAGGACTATTGGTTTTTGTTTCATATTTAATCGGGAAAGTTGGATTTGCAATTATGACAGCAATACCTGTTTTTGCATTTGCTACTTATTTCCTGGTTATATATATACTGAATCATTACATCTACTATAAAATTCTACCGATCTATAAAGCTATAAAGACGGGTTCTTTTGATGACAAAAAGAAGCTTGATCGGGATGAGGCGGGAATGGATATTATTTCAGCTGTAAATAAAGAAGTTGAGAATTGGGCTTCGGATAAAGAAAAAGAGATTGCCCGGTTAAAAGAACTGGAACGATATCGTAAAGAATTTATTGGAAACGTATCGCACGAATTAAAGACCCCGATCTTTAATATCCAGGGATATATCCTGACTCTTTTGGAAGGCGGGCTTGAAGACTCAAAAGTAAACAGATTCTATCTGGAAAGGACAGAGAAGAGCATCGACCGGATGATTTCGATTGTCGAGGATTTGGAGTCTATTACAAAACTTGAATCGGGAGAGTTGAAGCTTCAAATGGAGCACTTTAACCTTGTAAAATTGGTAGAAGAGGTTTTCGATATTGAACACATGCTGGCAAAACAGAATAAGATTTCGCTTCATATTTATACTGGCGGAGATAAACCGGTAATGGTACATGCAGATCGCAAAAGAATATTCGAAATTCTACACAATTTAATAACCAATGCGATTAAATACGGGAAAAAGAATGGCTTTGTAAAGGTCGGTTTCTTTGATCTCGAAGATCATGTACTCGTAGAAGTTACCGATAATGGAATCGGGATTGAAACAGAACATCTGCCTCGTGTCTTTGAACGATTCTATCGTGTCGATAAGAGCCGGTCAAGGGAACAGGGTGGTACAGGCCTTGGGCTATCAATTGTAAAACATGTGATCGAAGCACACAAACAGACCATAAATGTTAAAAGTGTTCCTGATCAGGGAACTACATTTACTTTTACTCTGGATAAAGTAAAAACCAAATAAATATTTAATAACTTTATCATCGTATTAAATATCCCTTAATATTTACTTAAGAGTTGATGTTTATCTTAGTTCCGGTGAAAAACGTAGATTATGACAGAACCAACACACAAAATCCTCCTCGTTGATGACGAAGTCGACATACTGGAGTTTATCAGTTATAACCTGGAGCGTGAAGGCTACAAGGTTTACACTGCTCAAAACGGTTTAGATGCTCTTAAGATCGCGGAGAAGAAAGTTCCGGATCTGATTATTCTTGACGTGATGATGCCTGAAATGGATGGTATCGCTGCATGTGAAGAACTCAGAAAGATTCCTGCATTGCAAAATACCGTGATCGCGTTCTTAACCGCAAGAGGAGAGGACTATTCGCAAATTGCAGGCTTTGATGCCGGAGCCGATGACTATATTACAAAACCGATTCGTCCGAAAGTTCTGGTAAGCCGGGTAAAAGCACTGCTTAAAAGAACTACCTCCGGAGTGGAGCAAGTTGTAGAACCGACTGGCAATACCTTAAAGGTTGGTAATTTGGTTATTGACAAAGAAAGATATTTGGTTCGGGTAGGTGAAGAGGAGATGATCCTCCCTCGTAAAGAATTTGAACTTCTCTCACTTTTAGTTTCCAAACCGGGGAAAGTCTTTACCCGTGAAGAAATCTATTTTAATGTATGGGGAGATAATGTAATTGTCGGTGACAGAACCATTGATGTACACATCCGAAAATTGAGAGAGAAGATTGGCAATGACCATATCAAGACACTCAAAGGAATCGGATATAAGTTTATTGAGTAAGAGCTCGGACGGCTGGCTAATAAAACCAAAAGGTGATCTTTCTCCCGGAGGGAGGAGCAATCCGGGTTTTCAGCTTTGATGCAGATAGATTGAACCCTTGTCGTTTTTGACCAGAGTTCAGAATACCAACCTAAAAAGGGGCAGTTCTATGGAATCTGCCCCTTTTTAGTACAATACAATGCCTATTTCTTCACTGTCACTTTAAAGTCAAGAGTAAAAGTGTCATTTATAACTTTGTCTCCCAATTTGTCAAAGAATTTGCCAGAACCGTAACGGATATTATAAGCGGTACGGTCAATGTTCATCTGACCTACAGCAGTGTACGAAGTTTTATCCTGTGATACTGTTGCTTTCACGTCATAATCCTTTGTCGTTCCCTTGATGGTTAATTTTCCTTTGAAAACATACTGATTCCCATTTAGTTTTTCAGCTTTGTTAAACGTATAAGTTGCTGTGGGATATTTCTCTGTGCCGAAGAAATCTTCCGAATTCAAATGCCCGATTAACTTTGAGTTGGAATCTTTATCCTGGATATCGGCATCGACAATTGTTTTCATGTCAACTACAAAATTCCCGGACTGCACTGCAGAACCCTTAAAGACGATCATACCCGATTTTAATTGTATGGTCCCAGTATGTTGACCGGTAACTTTTTTCCCGGTCCATTTAACCTCACTTTTTTCCTGATCAAGTTTATAATTTACTACTGCTGTTTTTGTAACTTTCTTAACAGCATATGCAGATTCCAGACTTGCAACTGCGAAAACCAATAAGATTAGAAATAACTTTTTCATATGTTTATTTTTTTGTTAAAAAATCAACTCATTTTACCCTCAGAAGAAGATATCCTTTTTATCAAATTTCATCTCTAAGCAAGAGATTCGGAATAGTATTGAAAAAAGAATTATCCCATCGAGTTTCAAAATAACTTCACTTTGTATTTTTCCTTTGTTTAATTTATTTGAATGAATATATAACAAGAGCAAACACAAAAAGGTTATTTAAAAAGAGCGTTTTTTTCTTTAACTTTTTCTAAATAACTCTGATTTCAGAAGATAGATCAATCGATCCATCAAAGGAAGCCCGCACACCACAGTATTTTTCTTCCGAAAGCTTTACTGCTTTACCAAGTTTATCATATGGGAGATCTTTCCCTTTGAATTGGTATATGACATGCATCTTTTTATACCGTTTAGGATGATCTTCCAGTAAATCACCCTGAACAATAACATTAAAGTCATCAAGTTCGACATGCATTTTGCTGAGTATCGAGATAATGTCCATTGCGGTACAGCCGGCAAGTGCAACCAGAAGAAGCTTTTTAGGACGAGGCCCGGTATCATTGCCTCCGTCCTCGATTGCTGCGTCTAATTGTAAGTGATGCCCATCTACCTCTGTATCAAAAGTTAAATTTTTCAACCAATGAAGATCAATGATGTGTTTCATATTCATTTATTTAAATGATCTGATTACGATATTTTGAAGTTAATTACTATTTTTACGGTAAGTAAACAATCTAGATTCATCTAAAGTTCCCACCCATGATGAGAAGTACACCATTTAACACCAATGTTGAGGAAAATGACCTTTCCAAATTTAAAATTTTCAGACCACTTAATCCACAGGAGCTTCAACGATTGAATGACGACAAAACCTGTTCTGTTTATAGAAAAGGGGCGATCGTATATCGCGAAGGAAGCAGATTGACGGGTTTTTACTGCATCACACAGGGAATTTTGAAAATTATTAAAACTGGCAATGACGGGAAAGAGCAGATTATTCGTTTTGTTAAGAAGGGCGATATCATTGCTTATCGATCTCTGCTTAGTAATGAGTCGGCGTGTACTACTGCAAAAGTGATTGAAGAAGCTATATTATGTCATATTCCTTACCATACGTTACTTTATCTGATCGAAAACAATCCAAAATTTTCGCTTCACATGCTCCAGATTGTATGTCGGGAACTAAAGGAAGCGAATGATTACATTACGGATATTGCACAAAAAACTGTTCGCGAACGATTGGCAGAGGTATTGCTATTGCTGAAAGATAATTTCAATCTTGATAGCAGCAATACTTTGCAGATTTCGCTTACCCGCGAAGAGTTGGCCAATATGGTTGGGACAGCTACAGAGTCTGTAATTCGATTATTATCGGAGTTTAAATCAGATAAATTAATCGAATTGCAAGGTAGGAGAATTAAGATTCTTGATCTTCCGAGCTTATACAAAGTCGCTAATTTATAGAAGGACAAGACAAGGGGAGTGTTCTGGGTGCATTCCCGTTTTAGGATTATTCATAAATTCAGGTAATATTTAACTGACTTTCCGGGACTGCCCAATATTATGGATAGCAGAAGTCTCCCTCCGGGAATTCTGATTGATCCTTTTTCTTTTTGCACTATTATGAAGATCACCGGACCGGATCAACAAGTGAGCAACACCTTATTTCGTTCGTCGTTTGGTCGTGGTTCAGACGTGGTTTGATTATCGAATGGATGACTGAACCACCTCTGAAGGGATTCCCAACGTCAATTCAAATATAGCTTTGCTAATAAGTGATCATAGCTTTGATATTCAGGACTAGACAAATCTTTCTATGTCCGCGTAACGTATTCATTCTTAATTTTATCTCCCATAGTATTACTTTTTGTGTAACGCTATTTCAGGACTAGACACAGACTTATAAAAAAGAGGGAGACAAATCATTTCTGACTTGTCTCCCTCTTTTTTTATAAGATGAACTCTGATTATCTTATCTGGTTACCCAGCTTCCGGGATCCAGCTTCGAACTTTCTTTCCATATCTGAAATTTCAGGATCGTACGGTTGTCATCAGCCGGATCGGTGTAAATAGTTCCAAGGTCTTCTTTGATTCTGACTTTTTGCCCGACACGGACTGATACGTCGCGAAGATTGGAATAAACGGTCAGATAACGCCCATGACGGATAATAACTGCCATGTTTCCTCCTGGGATTGCAACAATGCGGCTTACTTCTCCTTCGAAGACAGCTCGTGCTCTTGCTCCTCTCGATGTGGAGAAATCGAGGCCGTTATTTCGGACCATAACCCCTTTCATTAATGGATGTTCATGTTCTCCGAAGTAATCTGAAATAACTCCTCTTTCAATAGGCCATGGTAAGCGGCCTCGGTTCTTTTCAAAATTACCAGAGATGACCTTCTGTTCAGGGGAAAGGCTAAATTGTCCGCTGCCGCCCTTTTCTCTTGATTTTCTGGCTTCTTCTGCAATCAGTCTCTCAATTTCTCTCTGAAGTTGTTGTTGAACACGCATTTTCTCCCGCAATTTGCTTCGAAGTCCTTGTTGTTCATGTTTTACGCCTCTGAGATATTCTGATTGTATTCTCTTTTCATTATTTAATTCCTTGCGTTCATTTTCTTTCCCGCGCATTAGTTTGTCTTTCTGCAGACGACGGGATGCAAGGTCGCGTAATTGCACATTGATCAGGTGAAAAACAGCCTTGATATGGTCGGCCTGCTTCTCTCTGTAATTAGCATATTGGCGCATATAAATCAGCCGTTTATAGGCTTGATTAAAGTCTTTTGCCGAAAGGAGAAACAAAAATTTATCCTGTGATTTTCGGTTCTTCTGTGCAAACTGAATGGTTCGGGCATAATCTTGTCTCAGTTTCTCAAGATCTTTGCGCAATCCGATAATAAAACAGCGGTTATCATCAATAAATCCGTCGAGGACCTCAATCTCTTTATTCATCATGTCGATAAGCTTGGTTCGAAGCATAATGTTCTTATTCAAAATGAACAGCTTATTCGAAGATGACTTTGCATTCTTTTCAGCCTGTCGCAAGAGTTCTTTTGTTAATGCAATTTCTTTGGCTGTTCTTTCTTTTTCGGTTCGCAGGTCCTGAATCGATTGTGCAAAAGCACATTTCCCGATTAGGAACAACGAACATGCGATCAAAAGAAATCTGGTTTTCATATCTATCTAAGTCTTTCTATTCTGCGATAATTAGCAGGAATATTAAAGTTAAAATTTATGGGTTTGTCAATCTCAAAGCGATTGAGTTCCAGCAGAACTTTAGATTGGTTTTTTTGGGTTATGGTATTAACTTCAACTTTCGCGGGGAAAAGCACTCCATTTCCGATATCCTCGAATTGGTCAAACCCAACATTCAGTTCCCGTTGGGATCTCAGATCTTTCAGATTTATTTTTTCGATTTTATAGTTTTGAGGATTAATATGGAAGGATTGTACCATAAATGTGGAATCTTCAGAATGATTAATAATCCGTTGCAGCCTTTTCTCATTCTTCAGAATATTGTCCAGTTTCTTAGGCTTAATCGAAGAGAGGATGAATTCTGACGAATCGGCAATAAAAAATAAGTTCTTAAAATCTTTATTGTCAATCTCTTCTTTTGTGGAAAAGAGTGAATTTGTTATGATGGACTGAACAATGCCGAATGAAAGCTCGGTATGAAAAGATTCATTTAATTCGGCATAACTTCCTTTGAAATAGCTTCGGTCGAGATAATTTATAAAGAATACGCTGTCGGGAGTCATCTTGGCTTTCGCAAGCGATATATTCAACTTCGTCACCGAGATTTGCAGCACACTGTCATGTGTAAGTTTAATGGATCCTCTTAACGAAAACGCATTGTTCCCTGATTCATAGTTGATGTTTACTTTCGGAATTTCAAGATTGTGAAAGGTTAATTCTGATTCGACTATTTTATTTATGAGTTTGGCTGTAGAAAGTGACTTTACTTTTTCAGATGCTTCTTCTGTTATAACCTTTGTGGTATCTGTTGCTTTTTCAAAAGCAACCTGAGGCGTTTCTGCTTTCTTATGAATTGTTCTGCAAGAGAACAGAGATAAAATCAGAAACAGGGGGATTAGTAATTTATGGATCATTGATTGCATCTTCTTTTTGTTCATTTTAATTTTCCAGATATTTACCTTCTTTAATTTTCTTCTTCAGCAAATCTGAAGCAGGGCCTTTTTCGGCAGACTTTTTCCAATATTCTAATGCTTTCTCTTTATCTCCGTTCATAAAAAGAATATCTCCGTAGTGTTCAAGAAGTGTGGCATTGTCATTCCCTCCGTTAGAAAGAGCGCTTTCCATATAGAATTTTGCCAGGCTATAGTTTTGCCTTTTAAAAAGGACCCAGGCATAAGTATCAAGGAAAGTTGCATTTGTTGGATTATTTTGAACAACCGTACTAGCCATTTTTTCCGCTTTTTCAAGATCCTGATTCTGTACAGAAAGATAATATGCATAGTTATTCAGGGCCATCTGATTATTCGGGTCGATTTTTAAAACTTTATCGAATGATTCAAATGCTTCTTTACTTCGATTCGTCTTATAGTATAATTCTGCACGTTGCAATTCAAATTGAATTTGAAGAGCTTTATTGTCACCGATGAATTTTTGACCATTGTCTAATGCGGTAAGAGCTTCTTTGCTTTTACCCTCCATCAACAGACTTGCCGATCGTAAAAGATTAACCATTGGCTCATCGGGGAAAAGCGCTATGGCTTTCTCTGTATCTGTTGAAAGAGCAGGCTGGTCCTGTAGATCAGCTTCTGCAAGTAACAATTTTTCCCAAAGGGCATAGCTTTTGGGAGAAACAGCGATCCCTTTTCGTATAACATCAATAGCTTGATTCGATCTTTTACTTTGAATCAGGTAATCGGCATAAAAAGCATAGGCTTGCTCTTCCAAAGGTTGAGCTACGATTATTTTAGCGGCCAGTTCGTCAATCTGTTGGTCCGTAAAGTTGTATTTTGACCTATCGTTGTGTATCAAAAGAAGATAATTAATCTTTACTTCCAGTTCCGACGAAGGATTGCTAAATCCTTTCAATGCGTATTCGAATGCTTTTTGATTGTTTTTATCGAGTGCATAATAATTTGCCAGTGAAAACAGTACAAATCCATTGTCAGGATCAATCTGAAGTACTTTATGGTAGAGTTCAAGAGCTTTAACCTTATTCTCGAGTTGTAGATACAGATCTGCCAGTAGTCCGTAATAACGGGGCTCATCCGGAGAAGATTTAATCAACTTTTCTAATTCTTCGATTGCTTTCTGATTTTTCCCTTCTTTGAGGTAAATCTGTTCTTTGGCTAAACTGAGTTGATCTGTTATGCCGGTTTTACTCTCCAATTGATTGAAAACATCCAATGCTTCTTTCCCTTTGCCTGAGTTTGCAAGAGCGCCACCGTATAAATAGAGATAATCGATGTTGTCAGGATTTTTTTCAACTAATTGTTTGAAAAGGACAGATGCTTTATCAAATTGACTTGTTTGCTGATAAACCTGAGCCAGAAGGTATTTGTACCATTGATTATCGGGGCTTATCGTCACTGCTTTTTCAAGGCCGGTAGCTGCATTGGTCAGGTCGCCTTTTGCAATCTGAATGTTTGCCAGTTCGAAAAGGGCTGTTGCAGACTGAGGATCAAGCGTAAGACATTTAGTGAAAAGTTCGGTTGCTGCATCCTGCCTTCCAAAATTCTTTTGCTTTATGCCTTCGACAAGATAATATTCAAATTCTTGTTTTCGGGTATCTTCAATTGCAGCTTCTTTAACCGGAGATGCCGGGTTGATGGTAGCCGTAATTGTCTTTTTGGACGATGTACACGAGAAAAAGACGAATCCCGAAACAATTAATATGAAACTATATCTGCTAATTATTTTCATTGCAAATCATATTAGGAAGAAAGGGCTTTTAGTTGAATTTCTGATTCGGGAAAGGAATAATTAAAGCTTCCCTGTATGTCCGAATCCTCCTTCACCCCGAACGGTTTCTTCGAGTTCTTCCACAGCTTTCCAGTTTGCAGTTTCATGACGGGCTATTACCATTTGGCAAATCCGTTCACCTGGTTTTATGCTATAGGAATCATTTGATAGATTTACCAGAATAACCCGTATCTCTCCACGATAATCGGCATCGATTGTGCCGGGAGTATTTAGGACGGTAATACCGTGTTTTAATGCTAATCCGCTTCTTGGTCTGATTTGTGCTTCAAAACCTTCAGGCAGTTCAATGAAGAGACCTGTCGGAACGAGCACCCTCTCCAAGGGATTGACAATGATTTCGTTTTCCAGATAAGCTCTGATATCCATTCCGGCTGAAAGTGCAGTACTGTATTCCGGGAGGGGATTATTGGATTGGTTTACGATTTTAATCTCCATATTTCTGATCTTTCATTTTGCTAAGATAGGAATTAATATAGAAAAATATTGAATTCTTCCCGAACGTAAACTAAACGATCATGAATTCTGTCATCAGATCGTCAGAAACAAACAGACCTTCCCTGCTTAAGGTAATCATCTCGTTTTCTACAATGAGATGTCCGCTATCTTTAAATCGATCGACAACTGATTCTGCATGTTTTAAATAGGCTTCTCCGAATTCCTGGTGAATATAACTCAGAGATGATCCCCAGATTGTGCGGAGAGTAGTTATGATATAATCGTTATATCGATCGTTAAGACTCAACTCTTCTCTTTCATAAAAAGGAAGATTTTTGTTCAGCGCTTCAAGGTATGCATTGTTGTCGGAGCTGTTCCATTGACGTGAATGTCCGTCAAATGAGTGAGCAGAGGGCCCGACTCCCAGGTATTTCTTGTTTTGCCAGTATGATGAGTTATGACGGGAGAAATATCCCGGCAGTGCAAAATTCGAGATTTCATAATGAATAAATTTGTGTAGGGTTGCCTGTTCGATCAGAAGATTAAACTGGGCAAAACTATCATCTTCAGGAACTGCTTTGATCTTTCCTTTCTTCAGATATTGGTGAAAGACTGTATTCTCATGATAAGTCAGATGATAGGCTGAAAGATGCTGGATGTTAAGAGCAAATGCCTGATCGAGATTTAGGAGCCAGTCAGATAGTTTCATTTCCGGCAAACCGTAAATCAAATCAATACTGATATTATTAAATCCTGCTTTTTGTGCATTCTTTACCGAGTCAATAGCATCTTGTGCACAATGCCGTCGATTCATGAGTTTTAAATCTTTATCATTGAATGACTGAATTCCAATGCTCAGCCGGTTAATTCCTGCCTGTATTAATGCGGTGCAGTAATCAGGATTCAGATCGTCTGGATTTGCCTCCAATGTAATTTCAGCATCAGGGCTTATCCGAAATGTTTTATTGATGAGTGAAAGAATTGTTTTTATATCCTGAATGGGTAGAATAGAAGGAGTCCCCCCTCCAAAATAGATGGTTTCAACAGGTTCTTCACTTAAATAACTTTTTCTTAAAAGAATTTCTGTACAGATTCCGGAAATAATTTCGTTTTTTTGCGTAAAATGAGTGCTTTTGTGAAAGTCACAATAGAAACATTTTCTCTTACAAAATGGGATATGGATGTAAATTCCAGCCATTTAATAAATATGGATTATGATATATTTTAAAACGTTGATTCGGTTTTGGAAACCTGTACTATGGTTAACAGTGATATTAATCTTATGTTTTCTCCCTGGCAATGATTTTCCAACCGTTAGTATTCCATACATGGACAAGATTGTCCATATGGGAATGTTTGGCGGATTAACAATCTTCTTATTGCCTGTAATCAAAGAAATGAGAGACAAGATACAACGACCTGTTTTATTAACTGTTTTCCTGAATTTTCTTTTAGGAGGAATAATCGAGATATTACAGGGAACATTGACACAGACACGCTCTGCCAGTTTTTTTGATTTAGGAGCAGATGTCGTAGGTTCGATTTTAGCTGTAATTGTATACCTCTATTTGATTTCCGGGACCCGATTGGAACGAATTCTGATTCGTTAATCAGAATCGAATAATTCCTTCGTACTTTTCAACATCGTCAAGGATCGTCTTTAATGTTGTATCCTGAAATAGCTGTGTCATTTCACCACGTATTTCAACAAAACGATCATGAACCGGACAACGAGGAGAATCTGAGCCATCGTGATGGCAATCTCCCATCCCAATCAGGCAGGTATTGAAGAAATCATCACCGTCCAGAATGTGTATTATTTCATGCAATGAGATTAATTCCGGTTCGGTTCCGAGAGAAAAGCCACCATGAGGGCCTTTTGTCGATGCAAGGATTCTTTGCTTTGCAAGACTTTGGAGAATCTTTCCTAAAAAGGGGGAAGGGATTTCTAAATCATCAGAAATCTTCTTAATACCAATCTTCCTATCCTGTCCTGCATTTTTAGCAAGATAAATCAAGGCTCTAAGGGCATATTTACAGGTATTCGACAGCATAAGGATTAAATTGATTGTTTGTGAAGTTATGATCGATTCCTTTTTAATCGCTTCCATTGCTTGCTGAATGACTCTTCAGCCAAGGTCGGCATTTCCTTCCTTTTACTCCAGAGATCTTTACCAACGAGTTTAAAAGCCAGATTCTTGAGCTTTCCCCCGACAAGGTCCAGCCGGAACCGTTTGGAGAGGAAAAATTCCATTCCTTTCATTGAAAGGTCCCATGTAAGGTCCGATTTGTTATTACGTACCGCATCCCAACGATTCTCTAACAATAGATCGTGGAGAGGGATCTTAACCGGGCACACTTCAGAACAGGCACCGCAAACGGAGCAGGCAGAGCTTAGATGACCAAAATGATCAAACCCCTTGAAATAAGGAGTGAGAACAGAACCTATCGGTCCACTGTAAGTAGACGCATAAGTATAACCTCCAATATTCTTATAAATTGGACAGGCATTCAGGCATGCTCCGCAACGGATACATTTTAGTGCCTGGTATTGCTTTTTCTGCTGAATAACTTCTGTACGCCCATTGTCTAGAAGAATCACAAACATCTTCTCCGGACCGTCAATTTCCCCCTCTTTTTTGGGACCGCTAATCATAGAATTATAAACTGTGATCTGTTGTCCGGTTCCATGAGCTGAAAGGAGAGGCCAGAATAGTGCCAGGTCTTTGAAAGAGGGGAGGAGCTTTTCGATTCCGGTTATAGCGATATGTATTTTCGGAAAGGAAACGGACATCATCGCATTGCCCTCGTTTTCGGTAAGAGCGATTGCTCCGGTATCGGCAATCAGAAAATTTGCTCCGGTTACCCCAACCTGTGCCGATGTGAATTTCTCACGTAACCGGCCACGGACATATTTGGTCAGGAATTCAGGGCTACTCCCTTCCGGGGTATTGAATTTGTCATGGAAGAGAGCGGCAATATCATGTCTTGATTTATGCATTGCCGGAGTAACGATATGATAGGGCTTTTCTCCGGCAACCTGTACGATAAATTCGCCAAGATCTGTTTCGACCGATTCAATCCCGATCTTCTCCACATGATGATTGAATTCGATCTCTTCGGAGATCATAGATTTGCTCTTAACGACCAGGTGTGCTTCATTCTCCTGAAGGATTCTGATTACATGGTCGATTGCTTCTGTATCATCTTTTGCCCACAGAACTTCGATGCCGTTCTCTGTGGCTTTCTGTTCAAATTGTGTAAGGTATTTATCCAGATGGAGGACAACGTCCTCCTTAATACAGGAAGCCTTTTGCTTTGCTGCGTCAAGATTGGAATAACGTTCCTTTCCTTTCGCTACCGCCTGATTATACCTGGATATATTAAACCGGATTGTTTCCCGGTGTTTTAGATCAAATGCAATCTTTTCAGATTGTAATATAAATTGACTTTTTTCTGACATAACCTTATTTCAAGGGTATCTTTTTTATTCTGGTCAGGTGCCTTCCTCCTTCAAATTCTGAAGACAGGAATGCATCAATGATTGTATAAGCGTCTTTAAGGGTAATAAATCGTGCCGGCAGAGAGCACACATTGGCATCGTTATGCTGACGGGCCAGTGCTGCAATCTCTTTTCTCCAGCAAAGAGCAGAGCGGATGCCCTGATGCTTATTGGCTGTCATATTTATTCAGTTGCCACTTCCGCAGATTGATATCCCGAATGTATATTCGCCATTTTCAACTGCAGATGCCATCGGATGGGCAAAGTCAGCATAATCACAGCTCTCGGTTGAAAAACAACCAAAGTCTTTCATTTGATACCCTTTTGATTCCAGGTAACTCATGAGTTCCTGTTTCATTTCATATCCGGCATGGTCGGATGAAAAGGCCAATGTAATTTTTCTCACGTTTTAGTCTATTTAGTTTATTTAGCTTATTCTGATACCTATACAAAAATAGTACTTACCTGTGTGAATTAAAAAGAAATCGGACAAATACATCCGTATTATTTTTTAAGCAGTTTTAGAATCCCTGACTTTTCTTTAACATATACAGTATAGAGGAATAATCCCATTAAAAGCGTATTCCAAAGGAAATTCAGAATGATCCCATGAGGATGGACAATTGTTGAAATGATATACAATCCGATACTGACTACAAAATAGAATCCCATTCTGCGCAGATCGTATGGAATCGGATAATATTTCTGTCCCCAGGTATAAGAAGTCAGGGCCATCACAAAGAAACACAGGAATCCGGTAATGGCTGCTCCCATATAACCTATAAACGGAACTAAGAGGATATTGAAAACAATCGTAACTGCAGATCCCAACAAGGCAACGTAAGCTCCATAGCGAGTTCGATCGGATAATTTATACCATAAAGAAAGGTTATAAGCAATCCCTGAAAACAGATTCCCTAATAGAACTAAAGGAACGACTTTTAATCCTTCGCGGAAGTGTTCTCCGATCACACGTTTTATGACATCGATGTAACACATTGTACTTAAAAAGATAAATAATCCGAAGAGGACGAAGTATTTCATGATGTCGGCATAAAGCTTATTACTCTTCTCGCCCTGTTGCTGTGAAAAGAAAAAGGGTTCAAAGGAATAACGAAATGCCTGGGTGAAAAGCACCATGATAACTCCCAGTCTGTAATTGGCTCCATAGATTCCGGTTTGTGCCAAAACATCGACTCCTTTGGGAAGAAGAGACTTCAGAATGATTTTATCCAGGTTTTGATTAATCATCATGGCCAAACTTAAAATCAGGATAGGAAATCCATATCCGATCATTTTCACAAAGAGATCTTTGTCGAATGTGAATTTCACCTTTTTCATTTCAGGCCAGAGCGCAAAGATAGTTGCGATACTTCCCAACAGGTTACTGATGAATACATAACCGACTCCGATTTGTGGAGAATAAATGTAGCGGACAATACTATTGGGATTCCCTTTCAGAATAGACGGACATATTGATACAAAGAATACCGTGAAGAAGATCGTAACGACTACGCTGATGAGTTTTATGGCAAAGAATCTAATAGGTCTGTTTTTTAATCTTAACCATGCAAACGGGATAGAAGTGAATGCATCAATTCCGATAATCAGGCCGAACCATCGAATAAATTCGGGATGATCAGCAAATCCCATAAAAGAAGCGATCGGTTGATCGAATACAACCATTAAAAGGCTAAATAGGAATGAAGAAGCAAACAATGTGATCATTGACGTTGCATAGACTTTTTCTTCATCTCTTTTGTCTCGTGTTGCAAACCGGAAGAAACTGGTTTCCATGCCATAAGTAAGCAATGCTAAAAGGATAGCAACCCAGGCATAGATATTTACGACTACTCCAAATGCGTTTTCAGAGAACACACGTGTGAAATAGGATACCATTAGCCAGTTGAGGAACCGGGGAAGCATGGTACTCATTCCGTACATAACCGTTTCGGTTGCAATTTTCTTAAATGGATTCAAAGTATTTTATTTTTTAAATTAATAATCATTGAAATCGCAGACACTAAAATGGCTGCTTTATTTTTTAAAGGCTCAAAATTAAATTTTAAAACCAAATCATTCCAATATGAAGTTTTTATCTTTGGGAGCTATAATCATTTAATTAATATTAGCACTTCAAAAAGTTCAGTTTCTGCTTTCGGGTTGATCTGAATCGTATTATTGAAATGGTTTGATTTTATTTCGCCAGCTTCATGATTAACATGCTCTTATTCAAGAAGACTATGATCAGAATGACTTTTGAATAGAGAATGTGCTTTTATTTTATGGTATGGATAAATAGCAACCAAAAGTATATATAAATGAGAAATCTTATAAGTCTGATCCTTCTTGGAACTACATTTCTTTTTTCCTCTTGTATTTTTTCAGGAGAAAAAGGAGCCAGGGTCCCTGTTAGTCGGATTACAGTTGCGAATGGGAATAGTATTTTAACTTCAGGACAAAATGTTCAGATTGCTGTGAAGGTTAAAGTGAAGGAGGGAGATCTTGCTTCTGTACGCCTATACGTTGATGATAGTCTGATTTATTCCGGGAAAGAAGAACAATTTCAGGTTACCCTTAAATCTGCTAATTTGTGTGTGGGTAGCCATGTTATTAAATCAGAGGCGAAAGATACTCAGGGCGGAGAAGGGGAAAGCTATGGGAATTTTGATCTTTTATCGGACGTGGCTCCTGAGTTGTTAACTTACAAAATAACCAAAACTCTCCCCCATAGTACCGATAACTTTACACAGGGACTGCAAATAGTGAACGGAATATTGTATGAGGGAACCGGAGAGTATGGGAAGTCGGGCATATTCAGAATGAAATTTCCGTCTTTACAGGTTATCACTTCACGCAAGATGACGAAGGAGTACTTCGGAGAAGGAATTACGGTATTGAAAGGTAAGTTGTATCAGATTACTTATAAAGAGCAGCGAGGATTCGTATATGATGCATCAACGCTTGCCCCGCTCGATAGTTTTACCTACGAGAACAAAGAGGGGTGGGGACTGACTAACGACGGGCGTTACCTGATTATGAGCGACGGGACCGAAGTGCTGACATTCCTTGATCCGGCCACCTTAAAACCGGTAAAGCGTATTGGGGTTGCGGATAATATGCAAAAAGTAACACAGATTAATGAGCTGGAATATATCAACGGTTCGATTTACGCCAATATATGGACAACGAATACGATCATTAAGATTGATCCTAAAACAGGCAAGGTTCTGGGACGTATCATCCTGGATGATTTATTGGCAAGTGTCAACAATTCCCCTAAACCAATCGATGTGATGAATGGAATCGCATATGATCCGTGTTCCGGCTGCCTTCTGATCACCGGTAAATACTGGCCGAAGATGTTTGAGCTCAAGCTCACAAAGCTTTAATTCTTTATTGAAGAGGGGGGAAAGGATCATCTGAAAGAATACGGTTTCCTTTGATAATCACACCTTGTTTTGCAATAGATTAAATACACACCGGGAAGGGGTTGAGCTACAGAAAGCGTGGTTTAGCCCCTTTT
>JAUZOB010000001.1 GCA_030706665.1 Bacteroidota bacterium | reverse complement strand
GTAATTAATTCCGGCAAGCCCTTTCTTCCCATTTCCTATTACAATATTAAATTTCCGATTGCGTAACATCCCTCTGAAGAAACCTCTGCGATCGCCAAATACCAGTTCTCTCTTAGTTTCATTCCAGGTAATCGGGATCTCTGAATAATCACCCCTCTCATAATTATTCGTTTCCCCGTCATCTTCATACAATGTAAAGTCGCCATTGGCTCCGGTATAAAGAAGGATTGCAATAGGTTCGTTACTTTTCTGCAATGCATATTGCACCTTGGGCCCAATAGGAATAATAGACCCGCCCTTAATAAATATAGGGACACGTTCTAAAGGAGCCTCAGTATTAATTTCCATCTGGCCCAGGTTCTTTTCTCCAGTCCAGAAGTTATACCAAGTTCCTGCAGGGAAATATACCTTCCGCGATCTTGCCTGATATTTTGTTACAGGACAAATCATAAGGTTAGAGCCAAAAAGGAATTGATCTGATATATTCCAGGTCATCAGATCATTAGGGAAATCATGGGCAAGCGGTTTCATCATGGATGCTCCCCGATAGGTCACATTCCACGATAAGGAATAGATATAAGGCATCAGACGATAACGAAGGTCTATAAACTCACGAGCCATGTCTTCGAAAGGTTTGCCATAACGCCAAACCTCTGTTTCTGAAACATACCCATGTATTCTAAAAATAGGACAGAATGTTCCAAATTGAAACCATCGTGTCAAGAGTTCTTTATACTCAGGATTTGTATACTGGTTATCAAATTTCGGGTTCAATGAATTTTTGTCTCTGAAAAAACCTCCGATGTCTGTGGTCCAGAAAGGAAGGCCTGCCATTGAATAATTCAGTCCGGCAGGAATTTGTTCCCGAAATTGTTCCCAACTTGCTAACACGTCACCTGACCACACTGCCGCGCCATAACGTTGTTGCCCAAGGAAAGCAGATCGGGTAAGATTAAATACTCTTTCATTCGGAAAATCCTTACGATGCCCCGCGTAAACAGCTCGCGTTAACATCAGGGAATAAGTCAGTGCATTTTTGTCGAATGATCCCTCCTCTGTCTTTGCCCCTACAGGATAAGCTTCAGGTTCAGATCCGTCAAGCCAGATTGCATCTACGCCCTTGTTATACATTGAATCTTCCAGCATCTTAAAATAGTTCTCACCTAACTTAGGATTGAAAAAATCAAGATTTCCATTCTTGTCAATCTTATATTTCTTCAGATTATATCTTTTCTCAAGAGCAGGGTTGGTCACTTTGGGCCATACCGAAACCATCAGATGATAATTCATACTCTTTAATTGTCGGCACATATCAGCAGGGTCCGGATATAGTTTCCGATTCCACTCAGGGCCCCAGGTCCCGTCTGGCCAATAGTTCCAATCTTGCACTATATTATCGACCGGGATATTTTGATCACGGTAGGCACGTGCATTTTCCAACAGTTCGCTCTGTGAGTGATAACGTTCCCGACACTGCCAGAACCCATAGACCCATTTCCCGAACATCGGGGCCTTTCCGGTCAATTCACGATAAGTTGAGATAACACGTTCCGGATTTCCTCCATAAACAAAGAAGTAATCAACTTTTGATCCTATATTACTTCGGAATAGTGTCTTGTCATACCCGGGAGTATTGTACAATACTCGTCCTTTTTCCTGTGCATTCGTATTGGTGAAAACAACATCATAGGTTTTACCGGCTTCGAGAAAAATGCGCCCCGTATGAAATTCAGGTACCCAAGGCGTATTGTAATGTATAACTGTATCCCCATTAATAGTCAATAAAATTGGCCCTGAAAAACGATTGCCTTTGGGATTCAGACTCTCAACTGCAAAATTATAAGATCCTGATTCTTTAGGAGTAAAAGTTGCTTTCCATGTATTCTTTGTTTCATCAACACATTCATTAAAAGCCAATTCCTGTTCGGGAACATTCAAATCTGTAACCGAGTTATTATTCCATAAGATACCATACCCCTTTGTCGAAACCAGGAAAGGGACTGCAATTTCCTGATTGTATTGTTTCAGACGCAAAGGGGTATTTTTCCAATTCATCAATCCATTCTGAAACTGCCCCATTCCATAAAGAGCTTCCCCCTGAGACTTGAATGCTGTCTGAACGACATAGGTTTTATTCCCAAAATCACTCTTTGGGGTCAACTTGCGGTCCTTTATTATCTCTTCAGCCAACAGGCCTCCTTTCAAATCGCTGAAAGAAACAGCTCCGTCTTTTGTAATGCGTACAAAAAGAGACTTCGTTACAAAATAATAATCTTCTCCTGACTTATTTGCATTCCATTCAATAGTCTCTGGGTTTTTAACAATAACCAGATCAGTTGATTTTTGATCTTTTCCCTTGACAAAGAATTCAACTCTTATAATTCTGTCAGAATAGAGCGTTAATTGAAGCGTTCCATCTTTCAGAAGAACTTTTAGAGTATTATCCGATTTCGTGAAAGTCTTATCCGGCTCAGCAGCCAACATCCACAATGGCAATACTAAGAGAATAACAAAGATTATCTTTTTCATATCAGAAGTTAATTACATTTCACACTTTTCTTCTATACAAGATTAAAATCATATACGATAGGAGTAGGACAAAGAGATAAAGTAAAATCTCCTTTCCTCTCTCTCAAAATTAGTACTATTATTCTTTACTTCTGTTTGATTTAATCCAAAAGTTTCTCTTTTAAGAATCCTGGCCTCTCTAATTCAATCAGCTATCCAATTTAAACTATCGGATAAAACTGCATTCAGCTCAATTTCATTAAGAACCCAAGGTTATCTCTATTAGTGACAACCCCATGTCTAATATGCAAAAAGAGGGAAAAGACTTTAAAATCTTTCCCCTCTTCCGGTCTTATATTACAACATTCTCCGTTCAATTAAGACTTCCCATTTAGTTTGCTTCTCTTTTTACTGTAAAAGAAATAGATCAACAATCCAATTGACATCCAAATAATCAATCGCATCCATGTATCACCCGGTAATGCAACCATTTGTGCAAGACAAATCAAAATACCTGCTATTGGGAACCAAGGGACAAAAGGTGTTTTAAACGGTCGTGGTGTATCAGGACTTGTTTTTCGTAATACAATTACACTTGTACATACAATTACAAATGCCAAAAGTGTCCCGATCGAGACCAGTTCGCCCAAAATGCCAATCGGAAGAACTCCTGCAATTAATGCAGCTATCGCACCGGTTATGATTGTTGTGATATAGGGAGTCCTGAATTTGGGATGTACTTTGGCAAAGCTTTTAGGCAACAATCCGTCATTCGCCATCGAGAAAAAGATTCGAGGCTGTCCCATTAGCATTACCAAAACTACAGAACTCAATCCAGCAAGTGCTCCAATCTTAATCAAAGGCCGTAACCACATCAAAGCTTTACCTGTACGGTCGACTGCCATAGCAATTGGAGCAGGGTCATTAAGATCCTTATAATTCACGATCCCGGTCAACACCGCAGCTACGGCTACATACAAAATCGTGCAAATCATTAACGAACCTAAAATCCCTATTGGCATGTCCCTGCGGGGATTCTTCGCTTCCTGAGCTGCTGTGGACAAAGCATCAAAACCAATGTAAGCAAAGAATATCACACCTGCCCCGGTAAAAATTCCCGATACACCAAAAGAACCAAATGTTCCTGTATTCTTCGGAATAAAAGGAGTCCAATTGTCAACATTTATATATGACAATCCAAAACCTATAAACAATAGGATAACCACAAGCTTTACAATGACAATAACAGTATTAAACCGATTTGATTCTTTAATTCCGACCACCAGTAATCCGGTTATCAAAAGCACAATCGCAACAGCAGGAAAGTTTAAGATACTCCCTGTAAGTATCCACCCCTGACCAGGAATATGATTAAAGGGCGCCTGACACAACTTATCTGGTATATAAATTCCAAAATCTCTTAAAAAGCTCACAAAATATCCGGACCATCCCACGGCGACAGTCGACGATGCAAAAAGATATTCAAGAATAAGGTCCCATCCGATAATCCAGGCGATAAATTCCCCCAAAGTAGCATACGAATAGGTATAAGCACTTCCGGCAATCGGGATCATCGCAGAAAATTCGGCATAGCATAATCCGGCAAAAATACACCCGAATGCCGACAGAATAAATGATAAAACAATAGCAGGTCCGGCAAATCTTGCTGCTGCAGTGCCTGTCAATACAAATATTCCTGTCCCGATAATTGCGCCTATTCCAAGAGCAACTAAATTTCTTAAAGTAAGCGCCCTTTTTAATCCATGCCCATCTCCATCGGCCTCGACTAAAAGATCACTAATTGCTTTTTTTCTAAATAATTGATTCATATTTTCGAATTGTTATCTCTCAAACCAGCATCGGGTATAACTAAGTGCTTCAATCTCCCACCAAGCAAGGACCAAAGAGCACTTTTCACATTATACACATCCGATATTCTAACCCCTCAGAGAGAATTATAAAACTGACTTTTTATTTTAACCCCAATCTTTTATTCGAGCGAACAATCTATTTCATACAATATTTGCTCTTACTCTTCATACTTCACACAGAATATCTGTCATGCATTAGAATCCGAGCTTTATCTTCCTTCCAATTAAACCAAGCTAAGGCGCAGATAGATCAGACTTATATTCATGCACTTTTTCAAATATAAAGAATTAAACAACGGCTTCATTTACAATCTGTACTTTTTCGACTCCTTATTGCTATTATTTAATTCATTCAATACTTCAAATGTGACAATTCGTTTATTTCTGCACCGTTTTTGTTTCTTCTATTAATATCTTAGATATCTCAGATAAATTCTTCCTCTTAACTTTATTTGCTTATTCGATTCGTATTGTAAAAAGTTATCGAACTAATATATTTATTATTCTATCGTTGAAATAAATTAATCCTCTTCAGAATAATTGAGACTTCTCTTTTTGAATAGACTCATTTTTTTACTCAACATGATCAAAAAATTGCAACCTTTGGTGCATGATCAATTATTTATACTGTTCGCATTATATTAAATTTATAACATATGGAATTGAGCAGGTATCCTGAACCCACAGTCAGTGCGATCATATTCAATCCCGACAATGAGATCTTGCTATGCAAATCCAGTAAATGGAATAATGAATATGTAATCCCTGGTGGACACATTGAAACCGGAGAAAGAATGGAAGAAGCACTCAGAAGAGAGATAAAAGAAGAGACCGGGCTCTCCATATATGACATTCGCTTAATCGGATTACAGGAATGTATCTCAAGCAACAAATTTCATACAGACAAGCATTTCATATTCATTGACTATACTTGTCGGACAGATTCAAAAGAAGTCCTATTAAATGACGAAGCACAGGAATTCATATGGATAAAACTTGAAGATGCATACAAATTAAACTTGGGAGGTTATACCGGACTCCTTATAAAGGAGCTAATAAATCAAGAAACATCAACAAACCGGCATACGATCTTTTACAATTATGTGGGAGGCGAATAGAAGAACTCAAATCATCGCCTCAAAAGCAGCATAGCACTCTGACAAAATCTCTAGCACACAACAACAGTACCAGTAATCCCCGAGTAATTACCTCCATTCGGAGACTACAACAAAATTCAAATAAAAACGGGATTCTATAAACTGATCAACAATCAGTTTTATAAAATCCCGCTCAAATTTAATTTTTAAACTTCTATTAATGAATCCCGTAATGTCCTTCAAGCATCTTATTGTACAGGGCATCCGGAAGAATACGTTTTAGTACTACAGCTAATTTCTGTTCAAAAGAAGCAATAACATATCTTGGGCAAGGCTTTTTCTTCTTTACAATCTGACAAATCTTCTTTGCCAGGACTTCAGGTGAAAGCCCACCGTTTTCGTCTTTCTCAATAATCTTAAGAGTCTTTTCAAACTGCTCATTATATGCACTATCTTTTTGTGCCTTCTGAATAATTCTTCTGTTTGCAGTGAAATTAGTTCTGAAATCGCCCGGGTTAATGAGAACTACATTGATATTAAAAGCTCTAAGTTCCATACTTAACGCCTCGCTCATCCCTTCTATTGCGTATTTACTGGCTGAATAAAAACCCTGAAATGGCAATCCCATTAATCCTCCAACAGAGCTGATATTAATAATCGTTCCACTCTTCTGGTTTCGCATTGATGGTAAAACAGCCTGAATTGTATGTACAGCACCCATGAAGTTCGTGTCCATCTGAAGCTTGATTTCTTCAGCCGAAGAATCTTCAATTGCTCCCGAAATCCCCATCCCTGCATTATTAACCAGGATATCAATTTTACCTTCTTTCGCAAGGATCTGCTCAACTCCTGCCTTTACAGAATTCTCATCCGTAACATCCATTTTCAGCAGATTGATGTTGGGCAGAGGATCAATATCTCTCCGAGAAGTTCCGTATACATTATATCCGGTCTCAGACAGAATTTTAGCAATCTGTCGTCCAAATCCGGACGAAACTCCCGTTACCAATATCACTTTAGTCATTCCGGAATCTTTTAGAAAAGATTATAATAGAACAGATGACGATAAATTCACACCCACTTTTTTAGCTACAGCTGCAATTTTTTCCATTGCTTCATTAACCTGTTCAAAAGTATGAGTAGCCATTAGAGAGAAACGGATCAGACTGTCTTCTTTCGGAACGCCTGGGGAAATTACAGGATTAACAAAGACACCCTCTGCTAATAAGATCTTGGTCATTTCCAGTGCTTTAACATCATCACGAATAAACAAAGGAATAATTGGAGTTTCTGATTTTCCAGTATCAAAACCTAATTCTTTAAATCCTTTCAAAGCATGATGAGTTAAATCCCAAAGATGTTGAATTCTTTCAGGTTCACTCTCCATTATATCCAATGCAGCAAGAGCACTTGCAGTTGAAGCAGGTGTCATACTTGCAGAAAACATCAATGAGCGGGCATTATGTTTCAGGTAATTAACGACCTCACGATCTCCAGCAATAAAACCTCCCAATGAAGCCAGTGATTTGGAGAAAGTTCCCATTATCAGGTCAACCTTATCAGTTAATCCGAAATGAGAAGCAGTGCCAGATCCTTTTGCTCCGATAACACCTAATGCGTGAGCATCATCAACCATGATCGATGCATTATATTTTTCTGCAATTCTTACAATTTCCGGTAGATTTACAATATCTCCTTCCATTGAAAAAATTCCATCCACTACAATCATCTTGATACGGTCAGGCTCACAGTTTTTAATCTTATTTTCAAGTGATTCCATATTATTATGCGAATACTTCATCACTTTTGAAAAAGACAATCGGCTTCCTTCTATAATCGAAGCATGATCCAAATCATCAAGAAAAACATAATCGTTTCGATCGGAAACAGATGAAACAACTCCCAGATTAACCTGGAAACCGGTACTAAAACATACCGCCTGATCTTTACCGACTAACCGGGCAAGTCTTTCTTCTAATTCAATATGAATATCTAAAGTTCCATTCAAAAAACGTGAACCGGCACATCCCGTTCCATATTTATCAATAGCTTTCTTTGCTGCCTCTTTTACTTTTGGATGATTTGTCAATCCCAAATAGCTGTTCGAACCGAACATTAACACTTTATGTCCATCAATAAAAACTTCAGTGTCCTGATCTGATTCAATTTTCCTGTAATAAGGATATAGTCCGGCCTCAATCAGTTTTTGAGGCACGTCATACTGTGATAATTTACGTTGTAGGGTTTTCATCATTAACAAAACAATATATAGGAACAGATGAATTGTAATATACAATTATGCCAATCAAAGATGCATGCTGTTGAATAAAATCAAATCCCTGCTCAAATTATTTGAATAATTGAAAAACAAATCAATTTGATTTTACTAATTTATACAGATTTCCGATAAAAATCAGCCTACAATATTAGTAATCTTAGCCGGTTTTACAAAAAAAGGAAGGCTGATCTTTCATTTGTTAAATCCTGTGCATCAAATAAACGTGCATCTTCAACCCTTTCAAATAATTAGTTTTTCTCCGAATGTGAATAACCAAACCTCTTTTTCATATTATCAATTTGCTGCTTTAATGTCTTCTTCAAAGACATACGAGAAGTAATACCAGTTTTAACATTACTATTTTAAACTAAAATCATCATTTTAGTTCCACTTGGGAAAATTTAACATCTAGATATATAAGTGCTCCTACCCATAAAAAAGAGAAGAATCATGTTCCCTCAGAATTAAATATCTCAGTGTTGTGAGAAAAAATTAAAAAGGATGCAAATTCTTTAGAAAATTGCAAAACACAACACAACTAATTTTTCCAAAGCATTCGACTTCTCTTTCTGTCTCATTTACTCACTCAATCAAGGGTAGTAGAAGGTATATTCAAAAAAATACAAAACGAACAAAAGCAGAAGTGAATTATTCATAAAAAATCGAGGATCGAATGAAACAAAAATGAGAGATCAAATACTTATAGAGAGATGCAATAAATTACTCAATTATTAATGTCACTTAATTTTTTAGGCTATGTTAATTACAACAACAAATAGTCTCGAAGGGAAGACTATCGTTTCATACTATGGTGTAGTTGCGGGTGAAACAATTATTGGTGCCAACATCTTCAAAGATATTCTGGCTGGAATTCGTGATATCGTTGGCGGTCGTTCGGGTTCTTATGAAAGAGTTCTCAAAGAAGCACGCGAGACTGCAATCAGGGAAATGACTCAGCGAGCATTTGAATTGGGTGCCAATGCCGTAATCGGTGTTGACCTTGATTATGAAACTTTGGGCCAGGGCGGAAGCATGCTTATGGTTACTGCTACTGGTACTGCTATCTTTTTCAAAGACTAATTGCGACCGCATCATCTTATTCATAAGAAATTGATGATCAATCTCGTTTTATAATTTGTTCTTAGTTGAAATGCTTAGCAGACTAAGACAGAATGATTATCATTTTTAATACTCATTGCACACTTTTTGATACTATCTTTATATAAAAAATGAAGTATGAAAAAGTCCGCCTTAATTTTTATGTGCCTGACCTTTTTCAGTATTCATATGCTGAGTGGAATCGGATGGGCTCAAACAATACATAAGTCCGGAAGTTCGCGTCAGGCTGAAAAGGTTGCTGCTGTAAAGAAGATGATTGAGGGGAAAAGATTTATCTTCGAAGCCCAACAGGCAAGTCCCATGGGTGGTCCGACAATCAACCTGACTTCATCTTACAATCTGAGTGTTACAAATGATACCATTGAAGCTTTTTTACCCTATTTCGGTCGTGCTTACAGTGCACCATTGAATGAAGATAGTGGAATCAAGTTCAAAAGTTTAAAATTTGAATACACTTCAACATTATTAAAAAAAGGAGGTTGGAATATTAAAATCTCCCCTCTTGACACACGAAGACATTACATTCTATTTCTAAATGTAAGCCAGCATGGGTATGCGACACTGAATGTGCAGGATGACATGCGTCAAAGCATTTCTTTTAATGGGATCATTTCTGAGAAGGAACCTAAATAAAATAAAATCGGGATTTTGAGTTTGATGATTCCTATCCATTAACTCAAGATCCCGATTCATTTAGATCGATCCATTTAATCTATATTTAATTCATCTATTAAGGATCGCAACTACCACATTTTCAATCCAACAATATTCAGGAATCTATTCTCGCTATTGTCTCCAAACTTTATTCAAACAAAAAACAGACAGCATCCGGTATTTCTGCTTACTTTAAGAACAAGAGACTAAAAAAGAAAATCATTGATAACAATAAGCTATAGCATGATTCTTGTCACTCTTTTTATTTTTCCCTGGTAATTGTTCTAATCGTTACAGGTTTCTTAAGGAACTGACAACTATCCTGCAGTTGCTGAATTTTTTTCACCACATCCATTCCTTTAATTACTTTGGCAAATGCAGCAAACCCTTTCCCATCCGGATTGCGCTTTCCACCATAATCAAGTTGTGGCTGATCGCCAATACAAATAAAGAATTCCGTTGATGCAGTTCCGGGACTGACTCTTGCCATTGAAACAACACCATTTTTGTGTTTTATACCTGTTTTCTTAGTTGTTTCATGTGGAATACTTTTAAATTTATCAATGATATTTTCATCAAAAACACCACCTTGTATTACCTGAATTTTAATGCTGTCTTTTGGCTGGTTATCATATCTTACAGTCCTATAAAAGATCGTATTATTGTAATGTCCCTTGTCAACATGTTTTAAAAAATTCTTTGCAGTTACCGGAGCCTGTTTCTCAAAAACCTCAACTTCAATATTTCCTTGATCTGTCTGAATCAAAACTTTAGCGTTTTCCTTCTTACTACAAGACCATGTAAAAAGCAGTATCAAAAAAACAGGCAGGAGTAATTTCTTCATATGCTCTTTCTATTTTCGATTATTACTATCTATTGAATAAATTATTGCTTTACTGACAAAAACAGGGTTTAAGTTAGCTCTTTTCTTTCTCTCTCCCTAATGGCTTCATGAACTTTAAAAAATTTTAACATCTTCGGAGAAAGAGAAAGGCTGTCTAAAACTCAATTTTAGATAGCCTTTCCAACATTCACAAAGAGCTTTTATTCGTACTCTTCGCTAAGTTGTTTCACCCATTTCTCAATTCTTGTTTCAGTAAGTTCTGATTGAGTATCTTCATCCAGAGGCAGTCCTACAAAGCGTCCTCCAACGATTGACTCTGATTCTTCAAAATCATATGAATTAACTGACCAGGAACCAATAAATTCAGGGCCAAAAGCCTCAATGCTTTTCTTTAATGAATTAATCCCGTCAACAAACTGGGATGGGTACAGAACCTGATTCCCCAGTCCAAACAATGCTACTTTTTTGCCTTTGAGGTCTATATTATTATTTTTCAGATCAGCGAAAAAATAACTCCATTGATTTTCCGTACGGGCATCTTCCCAATGATCAGCTCCAACCGTTGATCCTCCCAATATAATCAAATCATAACCCGAAATTTTTGATACATTCACGTCATCTAATGCTAAAATCTCAATGTCGCTGTTCTCTATTTTGTCAAACATCATAGTTGCACAACGTTCAACACTTCCTCCTTTGGGCCAGTATATCAATCCTATTTTTTTCATATCGTCTATTCTTTGTCACTATCTAACAAACGAGAAATCAGATTCGTTCAATAGAACTGTAAAAAAGCAGAGATTCTTTTCATTTCTAACCAAAAGAAAGAGTAATCAGGCATGGTCATAAAAAAAGCTGTCCTTTACAGAACAGCCTTTTAGCATAAAGCTATAATTAATTAATGCTGGCCTTACAGCCGTATCTGATTCAAAGCACGATTTATTCGGTTAATAGTCTCATCTTTACCAATCAGATTGCAGATGTCAAACAAGTCGGGTCCGATTCCTGCACCAACTAGACAAAGTCTGAATGCATTCATTACTGCTCCGAATCCCCAGCCTTTCCCTGTAACAAATGCAGAAAATGCTTCTTTCAACGGAGCTGTGTCCCAATTGTCCACGCTATTCAGGAATTCAGCTATCTCCTTCATCATTTGAGGAGTTTCAGCTTTCCATCGTTTTTTAACAACCTGCGCATCATATTCTGTGGGAGCCTGGAAAAAGAAATACCCCTGATTCCAGATCTCAGAAACAAAATTGGCACGTTCTTTTAGCAATCCACATATCCTGATCACCTTTGCATTGTCATAATCAGCAATTCCTTTCGACTTGAGTATCGCCTCGAATTGTTCTGCAATCTGTTCATCACTTCTGCGGATGAGATATTGGTGATTGAACCATTTTGTTTTCTCGGGATCGAATTTAGAACCTGATTTCCCCACTCTTTCCAAAGAGAAGTTCTCGACCAGTTCTTCCAAAGAGAAGAATTCCTGCTCGGTACCCGGATTCCAGCCAAGGAATGCCAACATATTAATAAATGCTTCCGGGAAATAGCCGTCTTCACGATATCCGCGAGAGACCTCGCCGGAAAAAGGATCATTCCATAGTAACGGGAACACGGGGAATCCTAATTTGTCGCCATCCCTTTTACTAAGTTTTCCTTTACCTACCGGTTTGAGAATAAGTGGCAAATGAGCAAAGCGTGGCATCGTATCACTCCAGCCAAGAGCTCTGTACAGCAATACATGCAAAGGCATAGAGGATAACCATTCTTCTCCGCGAATGACATGTGTAATCTCCATTAAATGGTCATCAACAACATTCGCCAAATGATAAGTTGGCATTCCGTCCGATTTATATAAAACCTTATCATCAAGCAAACCGGTATTGAATGATACTTCTCCGCGGATTATATCATTCTCGGTAACTACTTCATTATCTGGCATACAGAAACGAACAACAAATGATTCTTCTGAATTCAAAAGACGTTGTACCTCTTCGTCAGACAATGTGAATGAATTCTTCAAACTTGAACGAGTCGAAGCATTGTAGATAAAATTCTCACCTTTTGACTCATATTCATGCCTAAGTTTGTCAAGCTCCTCTGCACTGTCAAAAGCATAATAAGCATTTCCACTTTTAACCAATGCTTCCGCATATTCTTTATAGATCTCCTTACGCTCACTCTGGCGATATGGACCATGAGGCCCTCCTTCACGTATTCCTTCGTCAACTTTCAGCCCACACCATGCTAAAGATTCCATAATATAATCTTCTGCACCTGGCACATAACGTGTCTGATCAGTGTCTTCGATCCTTAGTAGAAAATCACCATTATGCTTTTTTGCAAAAAGATAATTGAATAAGGCCGTACGCACTCCACCCATATGAAGTGGTCCGGTCGGACTCGGGGCAAACCTTACCCTCACTTTTCTGTCATTCATCGATTAAAGGATTGAAAAATTTGAGTGCAAAGATAAAAATATATTCGGGGCTAAGTCTCATTTATCTGCTTGTAGTAACGAACAAAGGCAAATCGATGAACCCGCTTGCCCTTCATTATCTTACAGCAATGACTTATTAATTCCTATTTATCCGGTCTCAGGTAAATTAATATTCGCAAGAAACTATGGTTTACCATTAGGGAAGCAAGCCCTTCTTATAGCAAAATAAAAAAGAGACTGTCTAAAGATGATTGTTTATATTCTGATCTTATAAATACAATTTCAGATTCCCCAAGTCCAAATTTGAATACATCAGTAAAACTAAAGAATTCAAACGGAAGCTTGTGTCTTCTCTATGTATAATCTATAATTATCAGAGATCAATCAAACCTTTTAGGCAGTCTCTCTATATCTCAATGAGATTATAAAATCTCTATATCCATCGGACGTATCTGAAATCCTGACGGTGCGGCAGTTCCGGATGACGTGCAAAAATCCGGATTGCATAATTATAATATCCCGGATCATTTAATACCAGATCGTGACAATAGGTACTTTTACCATCCATGGTTGAGCATACTTCAAATTCCTGACTGTCGATAAATTTCATCTCATTTGACCCATTAATAGGGACACAAGTTACAATTTCAATTCCGATATCTTCAGGAGATAATCCGTTCAGATTCAACACGACGCGAGCAGGATAGCTTTCTCCGATCCGATAAGTATTAGTTATTCTTTCGGACAAGTCCACTTCGAGAACCTCAATGCCTTCCCATTTAGAAGCAACACGTGACTTCCATGCTGCAAGAGAATGTGCAAGTTTGTATTTATCTGCTTTTAATTTATTAACGCGCTTACTCTGAGGAATATAAAATCGTTCTTCATAATCCCTCAACATTCGCAAAGTTGTAAAATTTGGAGCCACCTGAGCAAAGGTATTCTTCATATAAGAAATCCATCGGATCGGAAGGTCTTTGTCATTCCGTTCATAATACGCCGGGATAACTTCATTTTCAAGAATATTATAGATTGTCTCGGCATCCAATTGATCCTGGAATTCTGCAACATCGTATGAATTTTCCTGAGGGAGCGCCCATCCGGCATCTTTATGATAGCCTTCAACCCACCATCCGTCAAGGACCGAGAAATGAAGAGTTCCGTTCATAACCCCTTTCTCACCACTGGTTCCGGATGCTTCCAACGGACGTGTGGGTGTATTTAACCACACATCTACCCCTTGCAAAAGTATCTTGGCCAGATTTATGTCATAATTCGGTATGAAAATAATCTTCCCAATAAATTCAGGGCGTTTGGAAATATCAATGATATACTTGATCAAATCCTGTCCGGCTCTGTCTGCAGGATGCGCTTTCCCCGCAAAAATAAACTGCATCGGACGTTCTGGATCATTTAGAAGTTCTGACAACCGGTCTAAATCACGGAAAAGAAGGTAAGCTCTTTTATAAGTAGCAAAACGACGGGCAAATCCGATTGTTAATGCATTCGGATTCAGAGTATTTAAGACTTCTGAAATTATTTTCGGATCTTCATGCCGTTGTATCCATGAATCGGTAAACCGCTGTTTGATGTATTCAATTAACTTAACTTTTAATGTGTGTTTAACACTCCACATTTCCTCAGAGGGAACAGTCGAAATCTTTGCCCACAGATCAAAATCAAGTTGATTGTCAGGGAATTGTTCCCCAAAGTATTTCTTATGAAGTTCCTTCCATTCCTGAGCTGCCCAGGATTTATAATGAACTCCGTTCGTTACATACCCAATATTCAACTCCGTTGGGAAAAATCCACCATAAAGGTCTGTAAACAGCTCTTTGCTAACTTCTCCATGAAGCAAACTCACGCCGTTGATCCCCTGTGAAAGGTGGGCCGCAAGGTAACTCATGTTGAAATGAGTTTCATGAAGAAATGCTTTCCCCAACATCACAAAGTCATTCCAGGAGATGCCTAACTCGTCAGGAATCCCTTCCATATAGAATCGGAACATATCTTCAGGGAAGATATCATGACCTGCAGGCACGGGGGTATGTGTAGTAAACAGAGTAGATGCCCGAACCACTTCTTTCGCTTCAGCAAAAGTAAGCCTTTCTTCTTTGACTAGTTTACGTAATCGTTCCACCCCGATAAAAGCGGCGTGTCCCTCGTTGCAATGATAAATATCTGAATCAATGCCTAATGCTTTAAGCAGTCTAATCCCTCCGAATCCGAGAACAATCTCTTGTTTCAAACGATTTTCATTATCCCCTCCGTAAAGTTGATGTGTGATCGTACGATCCGAGTCCCGATTGTCTTCAAAGTCAGTATCCAGAAGGTAAAGGCTTACGGCTCCCACTTTTGCTTCCCATACCCGGGCATAGACCCGTCCCTGGGGAAATTCAAATGGAATTGTCAACCATTTCCCATCTGCATCAGCAACAGCCGTTACCGGGATTTTTGAGAATTGTTCAGCTTCATAATTTGCAAGCTGTTCCCCATTGGCAGAAAGAGTTTGTTTGAAATATCCGAACCTGTAAAGCAAACCTATTCCAACCATGTTCACTTTCGAATCACTGGCCTCTTTCAGATAATCTCCTGCAAGGATTCCAAGCCCACCGGAAAATATTTTAAGACTGTCGTGAATTCCAAATTCCATGCTGAAATATGCGACAGAGGGTCTCTTCCGATCCTTTCTTTCCTGAATATATTGAGTCAGCTCATCACTTACCTGATGCATTGAGTTCAGGAATTTTTCATCCTTTTCCAATTCAAGCAGACGCTGATAACTTACACTTTCAAGGAGCATTATTGGGTTATGCTCTGATTCTTCCCATTTTTCAGGATCTATACTACAGAATAAATCACGTGCCTCTGTATTCCATGACCACCAGAGATTTCTGCTTATATCCTTCAATGGATATAAAACTTCCGGCAAGCTCGATTCAACAAAAATCTTTTTCCAATTGGGTTTATCCACAGCAATTCGTTTTACTATTTTCACTCCATTTGTGCTCATAAAATTTCCTCTCTCCCCTTTTACTCATTCTAATTATGCGCGCAAAGAAAGAAAAAAGAAAAGTTAAAGACAATTAGTAATCAACAATTTGATAAAAATTAAAATAAGATTTATACTAAATTAACCCGCTTTCTCTACTTTCTTATGAGTTCGCTTCTTTGCTGATTTCACCTCTAACTCCTCTATTTTTTTATCTTTCTCATCTATCAGCGAACGAAGTCTTTCCAATTCAATAGCGACAGGATCAATTGTGACCTTTGCATCCAATCGGATATGGAAATCGCTCAATACGTTCATGTAGTTTATAAAGGCTTCATACGGATTCTCGTATGGATTAAAGTACTTATGCACCTCTCCATCAGAGAAGAATTTGGTACACATATAGTAGAAATGGTCACTTATCTGAAGATAATTCCAGTCCTTCAGGATATCAGGGTCTTTACACAGTGCAACCTGATCTTTAAGACTGTAAAGTTTATCAAATGCTTCCTTCTGCATTTCATTCCCAAGCCAGGCAGAAAGATCTCTTTCTTCATCTGCCCACGAGATAGGATGAGGAACGGAAACAACAGAGATTGGATTATGCTTGTTTGCTGCTTCAGATGGAGTTCTGAATGATATTCCTTTTTTAGCAATAATCGCAGCTGGCAATTTTGTCATAAAATCGAATATACCTGATTCCTTCCACTGGTGCTCTCCTAAGGTTTCATAATCCATAAACAGATTTACAATCTCTTCGTGCTGATTTATTTTGGCAATCCAATTTGCAAATTTATCTGCAGTCAAAGGATATTCATTCCATCCTTTATTTGAGAATCGGAATGCCACATCATCACTCAGTTTATAATTTCGCAATAACAATTTAAGCTGTGGAGCCGCAGCACCACAATAAATATAGTTTGGACTTTTCCATCCAAGAATATGCCGTGCCCCTTCAGTTAGCATCGCCTTAAATCCCATCGCTGCCACCTGCTCCCCGATTTCATCGGAATAAATCAATTCTGTGTTCCTAAAAACCGTCGGTCGCTGTCCAAAATATTTCTCGATCAGATCATCATGCATTTTGACCTGTTTTGCAAAAAGCTCCGGATCAACCATCGAAACCATCGAATGGGAATAGGTTTCAGACAGAAACTCTACGCACCCTGTTTTTGCCAGTTCCTGAAAGGACTTGATAACTTCGGGAGCGTACAGGCTGAATTGTTCAAGAGCAATCCCTGAAAGAGAAAAGGCGACCCTAAATTTACCTCCATGCTTCTTTATCAAGCTTAGAATAAGTTTGTTTGCAGGGAGATAACACTTTTCGGAGACTTTATGCAGGATTGCCTCATTTGAATAATCATCATAATAGTAATGATCGTTCCCAATGTCAAAAAAGCGGTACCGGCGATATCTGAAAGGCTGGTGAACTTGAAAGTATAGGCATACAGTTTTCATAACAGAATGATTTTTCAATTTTCAGTAATTCCTGATTCAACACTTGCTATTGCTTCTAAGTAAACCTCACGGGTTTTTTGAGCTGAATGCTTCCATTGCAAACTCTCAACTTCTTCTTTCCCATATTTACGTAAAATCTGAGATAAAGCAGGGTAGTTCAACAAAGCATAAATAGCATCAGCCATTGCATTTACATCCCAAAAATCCACCTTGAGTGCATAATTCAAGATCTCAGAAACTCCTGATTGATACGATATAATTGTTGGCACATTGCTTTGCATTGCTTCTAACGGTGATATTCCAAATGGTTCGGATATTGAGGGCATGACATATACGTCACTCATCCCGAACATATTAAACACATCATCTCCTTGTAAAAATCCGGTAAAATGGAAATGATCTGAGATTCCTAATCGGGCTGCCCTTTTAATCATCCGATTCATCATATCTCCACTCCCTGCCATTACAAATCTGACATTATCCATTTTCTGAAGGACCTGGTATGCTGCTTCAATAAAATATTCCGGTCCCTTTTGCATGGTAATTCTTCCCAGAAAAGTCACAATCTTCTCATCAACTCCTTTCTTCATCTGATTTTTCAGTTCCGAACTAACAGGTTCAACTGCATTATAAACCGTTATGACCTTTTCGGGAGCAATTCCATACTTCTCTATTACGATATTCCGGGTCAGATTACTTACGGTAATAACTCTGTCGGCACAATCCATTCCCTCTTTTTCTATTGCAAATACCTGAGGATTTACACTTCCTCCACTTCGATCAAAGTCAGTTGCATGAACATGCACAACCAACGGCTTACCGGTAGCTTTCTTTGCGGCAATCCCGGCAGGATACGCCAACCAGTCATGGGCATGTATCACATCAAAATCATTCTCCTTAGCGATTACTTCAGCGACTAACGAATATTTATAAATCTCATAAAGCAGATCATTCCCGTACTTCCCCGAGAAAGTAAGTTTCCCCATCTCATCTGTTTCAATGTAACGGGAAGAATCTTTATGCTCTAACGATTTTAGCTGCCAGAATTCTTCAGGTCCCATGTAAGGGATTAAACCTGATTCCACTTCATAATATTCAATTTTGCGTTGCAAGTCTTCAAATTTCACATTCTTTCGGGTAATAGAAACGTCCCCTGCTCCAATTAACCGGATTGATGATTGATCTTCGTCGCCATATGCTTTAGGTACCACAAAAGTTACTTCGACATCATCGAAGGTGGCTAACCCTTTGGTCAGACCATAGCAGGCTGTTCCAAGACCTCCGGAAATATGAGGAGGAAACTCCCATCCAAACATCAGCACTCTCATAGGACAAAAGGTTTATTCTGGTGGCTTATTTTTCGTATGACTCAATTACTTTAATAGATCTAAGGATAAACGCAACATTCCAGGCTTGTGAAATGGCACCACGACCTTTATGCGGAGGATCTCCGTCATACAACTCGGAAATCGTTCCAACACAGTTCTCTGTCATTTCTTCTTCGAAGCCTTTAATAATCTGCTTTGCAAAACTCAATCCACTTTTCTTATATATTGACAAATATCCGATAATAAAGATCCCCATCAACCAAGGATAAGCACTCCCCTGATGGATCGCACTTTGTCTTTCTCTTTCATTCCCCATTGCAACCCCCTGATATAAAGGATCCCGAGGAGAAAGAGAACGAAGGCCTCTTGGTGTCATCAGATCTTTTATGGCAATTTCCAATATTGCTTTCTTCTTCTCTTTGTCAATAGGCGAATATTCTAATGCAGCGACAATCACCATATTGGGTCTGACAGACCAGTCTTTGTAATTTCCATCGACATAATCAGCCAGATACTGACGATCCTCACTCCAGAAAGTTTGAACAAATGCTTCTTCAATCTTCGCAGGCATCTTCCCCCATCGTGAGATGAACTCTTTGTCGGAATATTCTTTGGCAAGCTTTAGTGCAAAACAGATCGCGTTATACCACAAAGCATTTACTTCTACGGGTAAACCCTTACGAGGAGTTACAGGTTTTTCATCAACATACCCATCCATCCAGGTTAAAGCTCTTGCTCCATCACCAGCTGTAATCAATCCATTATTAAGCATTTTTATATTAAAAGGTAACCCCTTTTTGTACCCCAAAAGAATTTTTTTCATTAAAGGGCCATACTTTTTCCAGATCGATTTTGTTTCCTTACGATAAGCAGCCAATTGCTGTAAAGTCCAAAACAGAATTAACGGAGAATCGCAATCGTCATAGTCTAATTCGAACTGACCTGAAGTACGAGGAAATAAACCATCTTTCATCTGACCAATCAGATAGTCCAATACATTTTCAAATGTTTTTTCATCGCCAAAGGCAAGGGTTAAGGAAGGTAATGACAACAAAGTCTGGCGTGTTCTTCCATCATACCAGGGATATCCTGCGACAACATTGTATTGTTTTTCTTTCTTAACCAGAAATTGGCCGGCCGCTATCTTCAAACAATTGAAGAAACTATCCCGATGGTCTTTCTTCTTTGTCTCGGATGTAAATTTCCGTTTTAGTAACAAAGGATCTATTTCCTCTGTAGATGCAGAAAAAATGAGACTTTCTCCCTTTTCAATCGGAATTTCAAAATATCCGGGAACAAAAAGATCTTCCAGCCCTTCATAACCTCGTTCTATCTCTTTATAGTATTCAATATTATAATACCAGTCAGGAACAGGAATAAATGCCGGTTCTTTTGAAAACTGCATATTCAGGAAAGGATATCCATCATAAAGTTTCATCCGGATTCCATTGGGAACCATCTGATATTTTGTATTTGCAAAAAGATTGGCTTTACTCAACGAATGGATACTTCGAAACGCAAGGAAAGGTTTGAATTGTATTTTGGTGGGAGAATGCGCATCAACAAGCGTATAACGCATCAATACCTGTTGTTTCTTTTCTACCAACAAGCGTTCGACTGTTAACACAACCCCTCCGACACGATAGGTAGTGAGCGAATTCGTTTCAAATTCAAAATCGGTAATATATTTATGTCCTTTGGGATTATAATGCTCCCCGGAATATCGATGCAATCCTAAGTTAAATGATGAGCCATGTTGAACAATAGTCTCATCAAGGGAAGATAGAAGAACATGCTTACTCCCATCTAATTCATCAAGAGGACAAACTAAAAGTCCATGATACTTGCGGGTATTACTTCTTGCTAAGGTAGAGATACTGTAAGATCCGGCCCTGTTGGTACGCAAAATCTCTCTCTGTAATGAATACTCCAGGTTGACCAATTGGCTTTTATCAAATTTCAGGTAACTCATTTGACTCAATGTTAGAAAAACAACTGTCTCATCTATGTTAATCGGTTCTCTATAAAATTATGAAAAAAAACGAATAATCAAACGCCCTTGTTCATCTTTAAACGCCTAATTCTATATTTTTTGCATTCTCTTAATTTTGAAAAATTCACGTAAGAAACAATTAACATACTGAGTTAAATTCTATTAACAATACGGTCAATTAAGCCTTTAATCTTAATATTTTCCCTGATTTTTTATTCAATAACAAGTTTCGTATCCCATTAAGAAATAAAGGTTGCCTTTTTCCTGGCAACCTTTATTTATTAGCTCACACTTGTGAGATCCCGATTTTTCAAATACAAGCGATCCTATTTTTCGTTAAGAATGCAACCTATTATTTGATTTATGAATACTTATTTTACAACAATAAACTTGCCTTTATCCGTCTTACAAAACGGACATTTAGGTTCTAATTCTATTTCTTCAAAGGTATTCCCACATTTGGGACATATAAGATATTCATAGGGCAATTCGGTTAAATCATTTGTCTTCAGCGCTTCCAGTGCACTTTGATAGAAGTACCCATGTTTCTTTTCGATTCCCATTGCCCAGGTAAATGTTCTGATTGCATCCGGTGCATTTTCATCATTCGCTGATTTTATATAAGCGGGATATAATACAAAAACTTCTTTCGCTTCACCATTAATCGATTCTTCGAGATTTTCTTTTGTCGACTTAACAACAAAACTGCCTTTCGTGGAATCTGCAGTTATCCCCAAGCTGGTTAGAACGCCGATATGATTATTCGCATGAATCCCTTCAGATCTTGCAATAGCGTTAAAGAGTGCTGAGATCTGACCATAGCCATCTGCTCTTGCTCTTTCAGAATATGCTCTGTATTTTTCAACAGTTGTCAGTTCATCCTTAAGGGCAGTCTTTAGATTTTCAACTGTTTTTGATACTATTGGCTTTTGATCCTTTTTCGCTTTTTGATTGCATGCCATAACAATACTCGCTGCAATCAAAATCATCAGAAACAATCTTACTCTTTTCATATCATATCCTTTTAATTATTATTCAATGCTTGCCTCTAATCCAAAATGATTTCTCTATCATGGAAATAGTTTTCTATTATACGTAAGAAGAATAAAAAGTGAATATTTTTTTAATCAGAAAGTAAATATGTATTAACGAACGACTTCGCGGTGTCAGGAAGGAGAATGGCAGAAAGATTGCACCTAAATCTGATTAAATTGAGGAATTTGAACAATCGGTTTCTGAATAAGAGTTGAGAGGCTCTGGATTATAACAGGTTATCAGCCGATAAAGATTCTCAAATCGACAAGCCTCATTCAGAAATCTGAATTATCTGTCTCTAGCTTCTTCTTCTCAATTTCAAAATTGAGAGCCGGATAATCTTTTTCCAGAAGGGCGATTTCATTATAAAGTTTGCGAACATGTCCCAGATGTTCAGAAGATCCCGGATTCATCGGGCGATGGTTACATCCCGACACGATCTTATTTATCTTCTTCATTAACTGCATAGTATTCTCAGCAACAAAGCCCATGCAAAACTTATCCCATATGTAAGAGATCGCCAGAGATGAAGGATGAAGCATGTCATCGGCATAAAAACGATAATCCCTTAAGTCATCCATCATAATTTCATAGGAAGGGAAATATGCTGCTTTTTCAGGCCCGAATTCTTTCACCAAATGATCGACAGCTAGCAAAAGTGTTGACTTGCTAAGCTGATTTTCATTAGGTCCGTCTTTCCAGTGACGAATAGGACTAACCGTAAAAAGTATCCTTAGCTCGGGATTTATTTCCCATAAACGATGAAGTACATTAATCCATTGATCCATTATTTCAGGGATCGACAATCGATATCGTTTAAATTCATTTGCCGGCAGCTTATGGCAATTTGATACAATCTGTCCGGTTTTCTGATATTCATAAACCCATGCCGTCCCAAAGGTAATTATCAAAGAGCTTGCATTTCTAAGGTTTTCTGATGATGTCTGAACTTGTCGGTTAATCGTATCCAGTGCAATGTCCTTGTCAACAGATGAGAAACGACTATGATGCGCAAAACTGTTCCAAATGCCTGCATGATAAAAAAGATCTTCTTCCGTAAACACTTTCTTTTCAATCAATAGCTCCAGGCTCTGGGCAATAGATGTCGGATTAAAAAGTATTCCGAAAGGATTCAGATCTACCGGAAATTTATTTTGAATAAGAATCTGTCCGATATTTTCAGAGAAACAAGATCCGATCATCATGATTTGATGAGAATGATCCAATCTCCAGGAATACTCCGGAATTTGAACTTCTGTTCTGAATTGATGTATTGCACCCATTTTTTATTCTTTCCTCGATTCCTTCTGTTCGTTAATGATGTTCCAAAGAAAAGCAAACTACTCTCTGCAATGTCAGTTGATTTAGAGAAATCACAAACTGTATCTGTTTATCGTATCCGTTTAATGCTCATTTTCTCCAATACCATCGCGGTTCTTGCGGGCAGATACAAATTAAGGAAATAAGTATCAGCATGATGAAACTGAGGAAGGGCATAATAAGCAGAACTCGTATCAATTCGGTCAAATCCTCCGAACTGCGGATCATCAGTTGTCAATACGATCTTATATTTTGAAGCCTCCATCGGGATTCCATAACCTGTAAAAGATGTTACCGGATTGAAGTTGAAGACAAATAAATAGTCTCCACGACTAAAGGCCAATACCTGATCCTGCTGATTATCGAAACGGTGGATTATTTCGGTAGTTTTCAATATATTGTTATCACGGAATAATTTGATCATCGCTTCATCAAAATCTCCCAGCTGATGAAATCTCAACTCCTTATCAGCCTCGATGCTCCAGATTCTTCTGGCATGTTTATAGGACCAGTTATTCCCGGGTCTCGGAAAATCAATCCATTCCGGATGTCCGAATTCATTCCCCATAAAATTCAGATATGCACCGCCCGCTCCGGCCAAAGTAGCCAAACGGATCATTTTATGCAAAGCGATTCCCCGATCGACAATCAAACTGGGCTGATCTTTCCGCATACTGAAATACATTTCCTTATCGATCAACCTGAAGATAATGGTCTTATCCCCAACTAATGCCTGGTCATGGGATTCAGAATAGCTGACAACTTTCTCATCACTCCGGTGCGATGTTATTTCATGGAAAATTTGTCCAACATTCCATGCCTCATCCGGTAATTCTTTGATAACCTTTATCCAGTAATCCGGAACCCCCATCGACATCCTGAAATCGAAGCCAAATCCACCCGAAGAGATTGATGCGGCCAGCCCGGGCATCCCGCTCATATCTTCCGCAATGCTAACAGCATTGGGATTTACAGCATGAATTAATTTATTGGCCAATATGAAATAAATCACTGCTTCCGGATCCGTATTGGGCGAAAAATAATCAGCATAACAACTAAAGCATTTCCCCAGTCCATGATCTAAATAGAGCATACTGGTTACACCGTCAAATCGGAAACCGTCAAATCGGAACTCATCAAGCCAGTATCGGATATTAGAAAGCAGAAAATGCAGCACTTCGTTTTTTCCATAATTGAAACAATAGGAATCCCAGGCCGGATGCTCTCCTTTGGGACCGTCATGGAAGAATTGCCAACGGGTACCGTCAAAACAACCAAGTCCTTCAATTTCATTCCTTACGGCATGCGAATGAACCAAATCAATAATGATTCTCAACCCATACCCATGTGCTTCATCAATCAGCTGTTTAAGCTCCTCAGGGGTTCCGAATCGGGAAGATGCAGCAAAAAAACTGGAAACATGATATCCAAAACTTCCATAATAGGGATGTTCAGGAATAGCCATCAACTGAATTGTATTGTACCCTCCTTTTACTACCCGTGGAAGGACATTTCTGCGGAATTCATCAAAGGAGCTAACTTTCTCATCCTCTCCTGCCATTCCGATATGTGCTTCATAGATAAATAAAGGTTCACCCTTTTTTGCAGGAGAAGAATTTTCCCAGGTAAAAGATTCCTCAGGATTCCAGAATTGCGCATTAAAAATAAGAGTTTCAGGATCCTGAACAACGCGGTGCACCCACGCCGGAATCCTTTTACCGGAACCTCCGTCCCAATGAACCGATAAAGCATACAAATCTTTATGCTTCAGGATATCTTTATCTAATTCCAGTTCCCATACCCCATTCCCGATATTTTGGAACCGGAATGAGTCTGAGTCCTGCCACTGATTGAAATCTCCGATTAAATAGATTACCGTCGCATTCGGAGCCCACTCACGTAAAACCCATCCTTTTTCTGTCGGATGTACTCCGTAATAAAGATGTCCTAACGCAAATGAAGGCAAATCCTGATTGCCGGTCAGTTCTTTTTCTTTTGCTTTGGCAAGTTTATGCCAGGAAGCAATAATCCCCTCATGAGGTTTTAGCCAGGGATCGTTCTCTATCAGCTGAAATGTTTTCATGACCGGTTTTGTTTCCTTTAAAAATAGGAAGAAAAACAATCAACTTAGTTATTTTAATAAACTAAGAATACATTATTTAATCAAAAGCTCATTTATCTTCTGAAAAAAGGAATTCGTGATTACTGTAAATTATGCGTACATTTGAAATATGACAATCAAGATGAATGAACTCATTCATATATCTAACGGAAATCATCATTCACTCCAAATGTAGCATCCGCTTACATCAACAAGATACCATCACTATACCAACTCCCTATTTAATTCATCTTTTCTTCAGGATTCAGACAGGGTTCAAATATCATTTCGATATAGGAACCATATCTGAACCACGTCTAAAGGACGAACGAAATAAGGTGTTGTTTACTTGAAAATATAGTTTGTGTGTAATAAACTTTACTAAAATTAGCATACCCATTTGTGATGCCTCACTGGAATTGACATACAATAGCCTCTTTTAGTAACTTAATCTACCGATCTAAGGGTTTCATGATTCGTAAAGCACAATATCTAAAGTGCGCGCATTATTGGGTTAAGGTAAACCTGAAACTCATCCCGAAATTCGTAGTCGATGTTTCATAAGACAAGGATGTGTAAGGTTTGGTAATTTGCTTATCATAGAATACTCTTAACTGAAACCGATCACTAAGCATATAATCGGCATATGTTTTCACGGTTATAATATTATTTCCTGCAGTAACCTGATCGTCTTGTTCAACGATTTTCCTCAACGAAGTCTTATTCTTCTGGAAATTCAGATCCATGCGGACATTCAAATCATTTGACAGTGCTTTTTGTTTATTCTTCGTTTTCAGTATTAGATCGAGTTTCTCAAACCTGTATCCTAACCCGACTTCCACCTCATTTGAATTAATCTCCGTCAACTGATTATTTGCGAAACTCAGATTTAGGTTTCGCATCCGTTTAAGACCGACGTGCGAAGTGAGTTTGTTCACCCAATTAGCCTCGACGTCAATGAGCGGGCTGAACTGCTCGTTGATGCTAATTGCCGCTATATCATTTTGAGGAATAAAATTATTTGATTTATCGCGAATGTAGCTGAATCCGTCTCCATATTGAGCATCATCATATGCAGCATTCGACAAGAAGCTACCCACATCATAAGTCGCTCTGTACTGATGCGTAAAGCTCAGGCTTGTCAGATAATCCTTCAACCAGGAAACCTGAGATACATTGCCTTCATAAGTAATTCGCCAATTGGGCATAATATTTCGAATAGAAGGGAATGGAGACAGAGATATTTTCTCCGGACTCTTATCTGTATAAGCAGCTAAAAATGCAGGGATAAGTACTTCTGTCGAGGTTGGGCCATAACCGTCAGGGAAATTGGTATTTAGATCGATATTTGAAGTATTGTAATTCTCCAACGGATTGTTGACACGGCGTCCTGCAAGCCTCTGTGAAATAATCAGCCTGTTCTCTAAAAATTTATTATATGCTTTCGATCGGTCAACTCCTTTACTTCCTATACTGCTGAAAGAAGTTCCCAAGGTATTAATCGACATGGTAAAACTTCCGGAAAGATTATGATTCAAAACATTAAAAGACTGCTTGTTACTATCATACTGATAGATTTCAGATATGTTCTGTGAATACGTTCGGTCAGCATTCAATTCGATTTTCAGATCAGTGACAGGTTCGATCGTAACACGCATGTTAAAAGTTTCGGTATGAGTATATATCACCGGGTCATTCCTTGTAATATCAGTTGTAAGCCATCCTCTCTTCGCAGCTTTACCGGCAAAATTGTTATCCTGCCATCCCAGCACAAAAGGGAGCCCGGGAGCATAACTACTCCCGCTTATATTGCTAAAGATGCTTTGATCTGGCGTATAAGTTGAATTTCCAAAAAATCTGGGCTTGGGTAAGAACCCGGGAACAACTGTTCCGTTTGCATCTGTATAACTAAAGGATATATTGCGGATGCCCATTAAGGCCCGAATCGTTTTCTCTGCAATGTCGTCAAAGGTGAATGTTTCCACTTCCTTTTTCCCTTTGAAAAGGATTGTCACATTATCGGCAGAAGCAGAAGGGGTAAAAGCAACCCGGTCTCTTCCCATAGGCCTTACCTCTCCGGAAATTTTGTTGCCCTTGCTGTCTTTTGCAATTACTTCGACTGAATCGACATCCAAGCGGTGGCTGAATATTTTTGTACTGTTTGCTTTCAACCTTATTTTTTGAGCCTTATATTCAACTGACTTATACCTGAAAGAACCTTCCGGATTGTACCCCTGAACAGATCGGCCTCTATTCCCTCTTCCGGTATCATATCGGGAAGAACGGCTCTCTGTTTTCTGATTAATCCTGCTTAGGAACGGTACTTTATTATACAAAGACATAATATTGAACTGGCCAGCTATCTGAGTCGCTCCCGAATTCGAAATTGTATTCCCATAATCAACCTTCGTATTGCGAACCTGAGTTGCCGACCAATCATAAATTCCCTGATAAGTCATATTTGCCGATACCCAGTCCATAAACGGCAATTTATTAATCGGAAGCATATAACTGGCATTAATGGTATGATGATACTGAATTGGGCGCCCTCCCCGAAACAGATTTCTCAGGATCGTATCCCGCTTCGCTTTATAATCATCCGTTTCTCTGCTAATACGTCCTAATGGCTCGTCAATCTGTGCTGTTCCCTGCGTTGAAATATCAATCCGAAGCGATTTTGTCACATTATGACGTAAATCAAAGAACCGGTTCCAGATAAATTCTTTATCAAAGGTTGTAGGGATAATCATGTCCGGATTCGAAATATTCCGTTCCTGGACTTCATTATAATGCCGGTACATATCATTTCGGTAAGAGATCTGAATCGGAGCCAGATAAAAATTAAAATCCCGGATTATTTGAAGCAACTTATTATTAAACAATTTAATATTCTTAAACGGCTCAAGAGGTTCAGGATTTGCCGTGAAATTATAGGACAATAATCCTCTCTGACTTCTATCGACATTATAGGCCGTATTGACATTCCGTTTATAAACTTCGCTAAATGAATAGGTCGCAGAGAAATTTGAAATATCATAAAAACGGGGAGCCTTGTTTTGATTGGTTTTATCAATCCTGAGGTTGGTTAGATTAATGCTTTTCCGGGTTGTATAATCTTGTGATATATTCCGGATAGAATCTCTTTGTTGGGCAGATTCTGCTGCACTTAATGCATCCTTTAACTTTACATCAGGATCAAGCGGATTATATTCAGGATTTATCACTGTCTTGGAATAAGCAACGTAAAGAGGTATCTGCACTCCGGATTTTTTAGGGAATAATTTCCCCAGTTCTACATTCGAAGCGATGTCATATTCATAAAGATTATCTTTAGCTCTCTCGTTCACTTTTTGTTCTATTCCGCCGAATCCTGCCTGTTGCGTCCGTGCAGAAATTGACACATTCCCCAGATCAGCAAGACGAAGAGAAAGACGTCCTTGTGCTGCCCATCCTCCTTTCTCGTCGAAATCGGTCAGGCGCAACTCATTAACCCAGATCTCTCCTGATTTGGGTCCGTTTGATGATGTCGAATTCTTCTTATTGCGTACCCCGATCATGACAATGCTCAATTGTGCCGTATTCGGGTTTCCTTTTACATAGATTGTTTTGGAGTTGTCAACAGAATAGGAATACCGGTCAGTCAAATGAACCGACGATCCGGCCCGATGCATTTCATCATTCCTTTTTTGCTTTATCTCGGGCAACTGCTCCAAAGAAATTGCAATATGGTTATCTTCGGGCCAGACAATTAACCGGTCGCTCAAGTTGCTCCCGTTATAGAATCCCGGCTTAGTAAGCTTTAATGGAATTTCATATTCATAATAGTTGTTGGTAAAGTCAGACCCCATCCGGATAAAGAGTGAGAGATCATCGTCATACAGGGAATATCCGTCAATCGCTTCGGCATGTACATCCATCTGTAATTTCTTATACCTTCTGACATCAAGATTTAAGGTTTTATATGCTGCACGAGCATCCCCTGCACTTAAATTTTTAGTTCTAAAAACCATCGACTGCTCATTCAGTTGGCGAAGCTGGGGGTTTTGAGGATCAATCACACGATCAATGCCGGGAGGAAGAATATAATTAACCGGTTTACGGTTTCCATTTTCTTCGATGTTAACTGCAGAGATATCAAATTGCGTATCGGGATTAGAAATCGTTTCCGTTTCTGTCAATTCACGGGAATAATTTCGCCAGTCAGCCCTTACCAGGTCAAGTGTTGCAAAGCGCATAATGACACTATCCTGAAAGCCTTTAAGGAACATACGCATAAAACGGATGGATTTAAAATCGCTGATAGAGCCTACGACACGTTGGGGTGACTTGACAGGGACCTTAAATTGATACCATTTGATGGTAGATTTTATTCCATTTTTTAACGTGACTGTTGCTTCTTTAATATCTGTTATAAAATTTTTACCCAACACCATATCTTCCGGACGAATACTAACCTTGTACTGATAATAGCTTTCATTCTCGTTCAAGGTATTATCATCATTAATATCTTCTGTATCGGGAGTGTTCGTCGCAGCTGTCGGATAAGATTCAGGCGATTGTTCCTGAGTCGGAGAATTCCCTTCCGTATTATTGATTTTTTTATATCGAAGCAATATAGGAGCTTGCTCCTCATCCATATCCTGTCCTCTGAAATAGTGGTAGTCATCATTCGAGGGGTCATCTTCAAATTTTTGGTAAACTTTCGGATTTAGAATCTGTTTCAGCTCTTTCAGATATTCGCTATAAAAACTCTTCTCATCGCTATCACCCAACCCATCAAGACCGACATCCTGAAGTTTTCTGGACTGAGAATTGTTGTCAAATGCATTTACTAACGCTTGTTGTCTGGACACACGCCCCCAGGTAGTATTATCGGTTTCCGATTGTTGCTGTGGGGTCGGAAGACCTTGTTCAAATGATTTTCGAGAGTCGCGTAGAAGATCCTCTGACACATTTCCCAGGTTTAGATACAAATCCCCTCCCTTTTGGGTGTTATCGGTATTGTAAATAAAAGGATCCAGCATCCAGAACTCTACGAATTCAATATTTGCAGATTCGAAATCACTGGTCTCCATCTTCCGCATAATCCCTCCCCAACGAGTTTCTGGAGATTTAAGGCTCCCGTCAGAATTTAGCCCTGCTGTATATACACTTCCAAGTGCATCAAAGTTATAAGGTCCTCTTTCTTTGGGATAAAACGCAAGGTCAAGTGTGGGAATATTTGTCGGCAATCCGACTGTGGTCTGCTTATATGGGAAGATCTCATTTTCAAAAACTTCACGCACATAATGATTAGACTGCTGTGTTTTGTCTCCCCTGATGTGGCTGGGTGTAAGCGAAGTATTTCGGGTAAACAAAGGATCAATGGTATACCATGCCAATTTTGCCCGATTAGCTCCAAAAAGCAGATTATTATTCAGTCCTCCTTCCGGAAAGAGATCTTGCTGAAACTGTGGAGTACTTGCCAGGAACCATGCATATCTGTTCTTTAAGTCAATTGAGGTTTTGGTAGCTTCAAAATCATCGATGTAAGATGCATCTTTAATCGTTCCGGAATGACCGGGTACCAACCGGGCCATTTCAAATTCAAAATTTATAGCAGAAGGTTCTTTGGAATGAAAAAAGGGCAATTTGTCGAGAAGACTGGTCAGATATTTTGATTGTCCATGGTATGCTCCGTCAAACCCGAATATCAGATTTGAGATCGGTTCTTCTCCAACATTAACCTTTTGCGTTAAGGGACTTTCGTTCATCCACATCGCCGTTGCGCCTAAGTTGAGATTTTCAGAAAAGGAATAATTAGCATGTGCACCGATTAATGTTTTCCGTTGCATCGAGAAGAGCTCCTGACTTTCTGTGGAAATCTGGATCGGAGTTCCTGACTGTAACAAACCGGAATTGATAATACGAACCATCCCGGCAGTATAATCGACCGTATAATCTATATTCTCTGTCAATTGCTTCCCTCCTGCCGTAACCTTTACAGATCCCGGCGTAAGATTGAACGCATTCAATGGGATATCAGAGCTGCTTGTTCCTTTATAACTTCCGTTCAATTTGAATTTATTGTGTTCCGCATCCTGCAAAGCAACCGTAAGGGTTGAATCATAAAGAGAGGTATATGCATATTTATTTGCAAGAGCCGGATCCTTCAACACCTTTGTAAGATTACTGCCAAAGGGTTCCAATACCGGGAAAATAATCTTGCCCTTTTTGGCGATTACAGTAACCATGTCTTTAAAATCGAATACCCCGTCAGCAGTTTGTTGGTTCTGCGAATTAATATTATCAAGATTCATCATTCGCAGAAGAGTCACACCTTTTAGCTGTTCTTCAGGAATATAATTGACATAAGTCCCTTTGTTATCATCATGATACATGACATTTAAACGGAAATCCTGTTTCTCAAGCTGATAAGTATTCAGGTCGTAGATATTTTTCATCATCAGTTTCCAGGTTGGAAGTTTGGGAGACTGATTCGTACCTTTGATCATCTTAAGCAAAAGTGTCTTCGGAGCATTAACCCCATCGGAGGAGAACTCTCCGACCTGATAAATTTTCCCGTTAACAGTATATTGAAATGCAACAGCCAACACTTCATCCGAATTTAAAGCTCCATTCAGAGAGATGTACCCAAGTTTCTCATTCAGGGTATATTCAGAAGGATCCAGACGGCGAGCCTGTTCTACCTTCTCGAAATCACGCCCACCGACAAAATCCCGTCCATTTAAGGGTGCAAGAACTGTTGTTATCTGTGAGGCATCCCTTACGGATGCATAGTGATTGTTGATTTCCGAATATAGTCCATTGGCATTATTGTAAGGATATTGACTGTCAATAGGTGTTTGCCCGGGAGTTTGAGAAAATTCCGGTATCTTATTATAAATATAAGCCCCCTGTTCGCCAAGATCCATAAAAGCAAGAATATTTCTTGCTTCACGATAGTTCCCGATCTTATTGGTCACCCATACCTCAATTTTATTAATCGTGACCCGTGAATTTATAATCGGCTGATCCTTTAATGCTTCATCATAATGATCTCTGAAATATTGAGAGAGGAAAAAATGTCGATTCGCATCATAATCTGTAGCTTTTATGTCAAAATTAGTTTTCTGAGCCCCTCCCTCTGTCTGGATTACTTTGGTCTCTCCTTTGTTTTGAGAAAAAAGTGTTGTTAAAGTCAACTTTCCGAACTGCATCTCGGTTTTTACTCCAAACAGATTGGTTCCTCCCTGAATGAGTGAACCATTTAGTGGTAACGAAACATTCCCGGCATCTATTTTCCGAATTATTTCATCATCCTTCCCGGAGTAGTTTAGATTCATCCGGTTTTCAAAATCAAATGTCGCTTCGGTATTATAATTAACACGCATTTGAAGCTTATCTCCGATCTTCCCCGTAACATTCATCTGAATCTTTTGATCGAAATTAAATGTAGGAGTACTTCTCAATCGTTCCGGAATCGTTGGATTATTAATGAAATTCGATTGATACCCGAACTTTACCTCCACATTCCCCTGAGGACGGATATCAATAATATTACTTCCGAAAATCTTACTGAATGTTTCTCCTCCGAAATTTAGTTTCGGGATGAAACCGGCCGATTGACTCTCAATGCCTTCGGCATTCATACGTTGCTTCCAATAATTTTTTACGGCCTGATTCAGATCATAACGTAAAAAATCACTCATCGTTAGCGACTTGGGTAATCGGACCGGAATATTTCCAATTCGTTCATAGAATATATAATCGCCGGTAGCAGCATCATACTCTACCTCAATCTGCTGATTTGAGGGGGCTTTTAGATACAGCGGGGCACTATCCTGCAGTCCAGGATAAGTAACATTGTCAATATCTTTAAATGGGAACTTTAAATTTCCGAGCGTATCGGACTTTGCGGTATTGGTTATCAGGGTATCGCTACCTTTCAGAAGATCAGGATGCAGCACACACCCAATATCTCCATGATTAACAGATGCACCTCCTGTCAGAATAATGACAGATAGCAAACAGAATATCAGAAATGCAAAAATATTTTTTATTATACGCATTGATATCCATTTATCTTAAGAGAATTATTAGGCTCTCTATAATTGTTTTAGTGCTGTTTTTATGACAAGTTCAACCGGAGTCTGAGGAACATCTTTCAATATCTTATCAATGGTCTTCTCTGCATCCTTCTTGTTAAATCCAAGCATCACTAAAGCAGATAACGCTTCAATACGTACAGTATTGTCCGGTAAACTAAAAATTTGATAACTTACCGAACGTTTACCTATTTTATCTTTAAGTTCAATAATTACACGCTGAGCCGTTTTGACACCAATCCCTTTAATCCCTTTCAGTGCGTTTACATTTTCTTTCATTATTGCATCGCACAGATCATCGGGCGAAAGTGACGAAAGCATCATCATGGCAGTGTTGGATCCGATCCCACTTACTGAAACTAGTAAACGAAACAACTCGCGCTCTGATGCTTCGGCAAATCCGTATAAAAGATGGGCATCCTCACGAATAACTTCATGGATAAACAATTGGGCATCAGACTTCCCGTTAAGTTGCGAATATGAATTCAGCGAGATATTAATAAACCAGCCAATGAAGCCTGATTCCAAGACAACATTGGCTGGTTTTAAATCAACTATTTTCCCTTTAATATATTCAAACATAAAGATATGGGTTATTCTTCGAGATTGGTATCGGGGACATCTTCATCGTAAGGTTGTTCAATCGTCTGTTTCCTCAATGGATCAGCAGCAATTTCCTGATAAACAGCCCGACTGCGAAAGATATCGCATGCCATATATAGCGCATTCCGGAATGAATCGCAGGATGCCACATCTTCGCCCGCAATATTATAAGCAGTGCCATGAGCCGGAGATGTACGAATAATCGGGAGGCCGGCAGTATAATTTACGCCACTTTCAAATGAAAGAGCCTTGAACGGTATTAATCCCTGATCGTGATACATAGCCAAAATTGCATCGAATTTTGTATACTCATTAGATCCGAAGAAACCATCAGCAGGATAAGGCCCCATGGCAATGATTCCCTCTTCACGGGCTTGTTTCAAAGCAGGAATAATAACCTCCTGTTCTTCTTTCCCCAATAATCCATTATCTCCTGCATGGGGATTCAATCCAAGTACCGCAATCCGAGGCCTTGAAAAGGAGAAGTCCTGTGCCATACTTTTGGCAATGATTCTCAGTTTCGTAAGAATTTTTTGAGCTGTAATTTGAGAAGAAACCTGTGAGATCGGAATATGCCCGGTAACAACCCCAACTTTCATTGACTCTGAAACCATGAGCATGACATTCTCCTTATTTCCAAATTCACTGGCCAGATATTCAGTATGACCCGGAAAATGGAAGTTTTCTGACTGGATATTATCTTTATTAATAGGAGCAGTAACCAGAACATCGATGAGACCTCTCTTCAAGTCACTCACCGCTGTCTGAAGGGCAATATAAGAAGCTTCCCCTGCAGCAGCAGTTGATTTTCCAAGCTCAACGCGAATATTATCATCCACGCAGTTTACAATATTTGCTTTTGTCGGATCGGCTTCCTCTGCAGAACGAATATGATGAAGTGTTATAGCCGCCTCAAGATTCAATGCTTTACGATGATATGCTGCGACTTTTGGAGATCCATATACAATAGGTGTACAAAGTTCTATAATACGGCTATCCATAAGGGTTTTCATGATAACTTCGTATCCAATCCCATTTATATCGCCGTGTGTAATTCCTACTCTGATTTTTTCGTTTTTCATCTGTTGTTCCTTATAAATTTATCTGGAGAACAATATTTAATCATTGTATGCAAAAATACAAAAGTAATCGGTTATTTATAGTCTTTTAAATAGTTAAACAATAACCGGACCCCTACGCCGGTTCCTCCTTTTCCCCGGTACTTATCGAAACTCTCAATGAAAGCAGGTCCTGCAATATCAAGGTGTATCCAGGGGAACCCGGTTGCAAAGTGTTCCAGGAATTTGGCAGCAGTGATTGCACCAGCCTCTTTTCCCCCTATATTTTTCAGATCGGCAACATCCGATTTGAGAGATTCAGCATAATCATCCCACATGGGGAATTCAACGATTCGTTCGTGGACAAGATGACCAATGCGCTGAAGGGTTTCCAGTGATTCTTGTGCTCCTTTCTGCATCCCCACCATCGCTTTGCTTCCAATCGCATTGGCAGCTGAGCCGGTCAATGTTGCCACATCAATAACCAGAGAAGGATTGTATCGGGCAGCATAGTGCAGCGCATCGGCAAGAATCAGCCTTCCTTCTGCATCGGTATTTATAACCTCAACGGTCGAACCATCAGCCATCGTGATAACATCTCCGGGAACAATTGCATTCCCTCCGGGACGATTATCGGTAACCGGGACAAGCCCGACTGCATAAACCGGCATCTTTGCCTTAGCCAATGCATAAAGGGTTGCAATAACAGTTGCCCCTCCGCTCATATCTGACTTCATGGGTTCTATCCAGGCAGGCTGAGTTTTCAAATTGATACCGCCGGTATCGAATGTTATCCCTTTCCCAACCAAAACGACCGGTTGCTCATTATTATATCTTTCCGGCTTCCACTCCATAATGACAAACGCAGGTGGATCAACACTTCCTTTGTTAACTGCAAGAAGTCCACCCATGTTCAGAGAACGGATTTCATCCATTCCGAGAATATCAACTTTGAATCCGGATTCCTCACCCAATTTGCACACAACCGAACACAAGGAGAATGTATTCAATGATATAGAAGGTTCATTCACCAAATCACGAGCAATACTGACTGCTTCCAGTAACTGTGTAAATTGTTCAATCCGGTCACTCTTTACGGCACTCCCCACCAATTCAATCTCCTCCAATGGAAAGTTCAGTTTCTTTTTATCAGTCATATATTTCAGGAACCGATATCCGGAAAGGACTATTCCTTCCGCTAATGCCAGAATCAATTCACCGGAGTTGCTCCAATCAATGAGTGTGATCTTTTGACTTTTCTCTTTATGAATTATCTCTGAAAGACGGAATCCGGCGCACCTGGCTGCCTCTAACTGTTCCGTCAGGAATTGAGATTCATTGTTAAAACAAATATAGATCCAGGTATCTAATCGATTGATATAAATTTCAGTTTCACCATTCTCACGACACCGTTCTATATATTTCGCTTCCTGAGATGAAACCGGTAAATCGTGAATGTTACATTTATCTGAGACAAGAAAAACAGTGGGGTAATTTCCATCAGGAAACTCTTTTTTCAATATACGAATATTCATTGCTTTCAATATTAAAAAATAAAATATCATTCGGCAAAGTCAGCATTTTTCTCTCTGCTTTTATTCCTTGCATGTCCGGACTTAAAATAATAGGTCAGCAAATAATAGATTGATGCCAATAATGTCAATCAATAAGATTTTCTGTAAAATATTATTGATGCAATAAGGCTTCGCCAGACCAATGGATAACTCTTATCAATTAGAAAATTAGGCCCGGATATAACTCTTGTTTGTCTTTAAACAACAAGAGAGCCTAACTCAAAGATGTATAAAAAAGAAGAGGAAAGCAATGATATAGATAAAAAAAATCCCGCATCGAGCGGGATTTTAGAGCTAAAGCCAAGATATCTAATATCTGATTATTCTTTTATTGAATCTTGTTTCTTAGAAGCGTCTTCTTTGGGACTATCCTCATCGACCTGGCTTGCTTTTTTAAATTCTTTCATTCCCTGACCGATACCTTTCATCAGTTCAGGAATTTTCTTCCCTCCAAATAGGAAAAGAACAACTAAGAGAATTAGTACCCATTCTCCTCCTCCGGGCATACTAAGGAGCATAACAAACAATGTCTCCATATCTACATGTTTTAGTGTTTGATACAAAAATAATTAATTATTTATCTCTTTGTGCTTCAAATGTTTTTTATCTATTTGAAGAGTTTCACAATATCATTTCCATTTGCGAACAAGACAAGAGCCAGAAGTAAGACCATCCCTGCAATCTGTGCATATTCCAGGAATTTCTCCCCAGGTTTCCGTCCTGTAATTATTTCAAAAAGAAGGAAAAGGACATGTCCTCCGTCGAGTGCAGGAATGGGCAACAAATTCATCACTGCCAGAATAATTGAAAGAAGTGCAGTCAGGTTCCAGAATGCGAACCAACTCCATGTCCCGGGGAAAATTTTCCCAATGGCAATAAATCCTCCTAAAGATTGATAGGCTTTTGTTTCAGGTGAAAATATCAGCTTAAATTGTTTAAGATAGTTTCTTACGGTTGTAACGCCCAAATCGATGCCTGCAGGAATAGAAGCGAAGAAACTATAGTGGATGGTCTTCATTTCGAAACTTTCAATACGATTTACGTCATTGAAAATTCCTAAAAGTCCCTCTTTGGTCGGTGTCACAATCAGACTAACTTCCGCATTCTTACGCAGAACTGTTACTTTAACCGGATTATTCTTACTGTTTTTGAGTTCACTTGTAAACTCATCATAGAAAACAAAGCGTTTATCATTCAGTGCTAAAATTTGATCCCCAACTTTCATCCCTGCAGCTTTAGCAGGTGACCCTTTTGAGAAATCTTTCACATAGAACCCGAAATGTAGCCTTGGTGCAATAACTTCTTTTGAATCCTTGATCAAAAGTGCAAGGTCCTGATTGTCGATTTCAACATCTTTCTTCAGTCCATTTCGTTCAACCTGAATTGTTTTTGCCTTTTCGAGTAAAACCTGGGGAATGATTTTGAAGAATTCCTCTACCGGCTGATTATCAACTGAGAGAATCTTATCTCCTGTTTCAAGTCCTATCTTCTTACCGGTTTCATTTACAACAATTCCATATTTTGCATTGGTAGTCGGCAGATATTCTTTCCCCCAGGTAAACATGACGCCGATATAAATCAAGATCGCAAAGATGAAATTCATCGTTACACCGCCAATCATAATCAATAATCGCTGCCATGGGGCTTTTGAACGGAACTCATATGGTTTCGGCGGAAGTTTCAGTTGTTCTTTATCCATTGACTCGTCAATCATCCCTGAGATCTTTACATATCCTCCTAGCGGGATCCATCCGATGCCATATTCTGTCTCACCTTTTTTTGTTTTATATAATGAGAACCAAGGGTCAAAGAAAAGATAGAACTTTTCAACCCGACATTTAAAGAGACGGGCAAAAAAGAAGTGTCCAAATTCATGTAGAATAACCAGGATCGAGAGACTCAGGATCAACTGGGCTGCTTTAATCAATATTTCCATTTATTTCAAGGTTATTATCATCTATTACGCTTTTTCAAGAACAAGTTGCTGAGCCATAATTCGGCTGATTCTATCCGTTTCCATATAGTCTTCAAGAGATGGAGAGGCAATATAGGAAGCTTTTTCCATAACCTCACCTATAATGGTAGGAATATCAACAAACCTGATCTCTTTATTTAAGAATGCCTGAACAACAATTTCATTTGCAGCATTGAGCACACAAGCCATATTCCCTCCCTTACGAAGAGCCTCATAGGCTATGCCCAAACAGCGAAAGACATCAGGATTCGGTTGCTCAAAGGTAAGATTCGGATAGTTTAGAAAATTAAATCTGGGGAAAGAAGAAGTAAAACGTTCCGGAAAACTCAATGCATATTGAATCGGAAGCCTCATGTCAGGCAGTCCCATCTGCGCTTTCATTGATCCATCGCAAAACTGAACAATTGAATGAACAATACTTTGAGGATGGATGATTACATCTATTTGTTCAGGAGTCAGTCCAAAAAGCCATTTTGCTTCTATCACTTCGAACCCTTTATTCATCATTGTTGCTGAATCAATTGTAATCTTTGCCCCCATGTCCCAGTTCGGATGCTTTAATGCATCTTCAAGAGTAACTTTCTCAAGCTGTTCCTGTGACATTCCTCTAAACGGTCCCCCGGAGCAGGTAAGATAGATCTTCTCAATCGGATTCATGAATTCGCCAGTGAGACATTGAAATATAGCAGAATGCTCCGAATCGACCGGATAAAGGCTAACCCCTTTCTCTTTTGCCAATCGGGTAATCAAATCGCCGGCAACCACTAAAGTCTCTTTATTGGCCAGTGCAATATTTTTACCCGCTTCAATCGCACGGATTGTAGGAATCAGTCCTGAGTATCCGACCATTGCAGTCAGAACTACATCCACAGAACTCATCTGAACAACCTGAGAGATTGCATCAGCACCGGCAAATACTTTCACTGATTCACCTTTAAGGGCCTCTTTAACCAGTTCGTATTTTGATTCATTCGCAATAACAACCACATTGGGTTTGAAGATTCGAGCCTGTTCAATCAGTAACTCTACACTATTATTTGCAGTAAGTACTTCAACTTCAAATTTATCGGGATGACTGGCTATTACATCCAAGGCTTGCGTTCCTATTGAACCGGTAGAACCTAATAGAGCAATTCTTTTCACTTTATGGTTTGTGCTATTTTAATTAGAAGTTACAAAATTAAAATTTTCCCGCAATGAGGGACACTTTTCGGAGAAAGAACTGAAATAGAATAAGAACATTCCTCAATGTCCCTGATTTATTCCCGAGAAAAGCACACCATCAAAAAAGAATCCGCAATAAATTCCGACTTTATTAAAAAATATATTTGGACTTAAAGGAAATTGGTCTATCTTTGCACCCACAAAATCACTGCGGGGTAGAGCAGTTGGTAGCTCGTCGGGCTCATAACCCGGAGGTCGTAAGTTCGAGTCTTGCCCCCGCTACTAAAGAAAGCCTTTTAGCATTACAGCTGAAAGGCTTTCTTATTTTACTTCACACCATTCTGCCACATGAAGAGAAATGGGATCAGCGTAAATTTGTGAGTAAAGCTGTTGATGGATCAACGTAAAAATCTGAGGATTTCTAAGATCAGGCAAAGATTTTTGAAAGTCTGAAGAGAAAGAAGCTTGTATTTTTCACACCTCTGAATTGACCTCTAAAAGCTTTGATCCTGGCATTAAATGATGGATCACATCAAAAAGTTGTGGAGCATTAACGAAAGCCTATCTTTGCAGAATAATAAAAAAAGATAAAAGCGAGCGGAGATCAATTATTAGGCATTTTATCCTTAATACTCCCACCGGAAATATTTGAATATTTTGAGATTATAAAAATCAGATCTACCCTCAGAGAGGTTCATTTGTAAAATCACTTTATTCCGAATAATTTTAAAACATAACAACTAACACTATTAATTTTCTCATTAGTTTGTCATAGAAAATAATTTACCACTTATACGCTTTTGGACAGATGAATTTATTTGACTTTTATCAACATAAGATAGATAGCCATGCGTTATCATTAAAAAAAATCAAATCAAATCGCAATCTAATAACTCTCTTAAAGTTACTGTCTTTCGGATTAACGATCTGGTCAATATATCTCCTTTTCGCTACTAGCGATTTAACCTTCCTAATTTTAGGCGCTTTATCCCTATCTGGTTTTGTTTTACTTACCATATGGGATTCTAAGATTGTAGAGAAGATTAAAGAGCTGGAGGCATTAATTCAATGCAACCAAACTGAAGTTCAATATTTAAAAGGAGATTATTCTTCTTTGGAAACAGGAGATCAATACATTGACCCGACGCATCCTTATTCACTTGACCTGGATCTATTTGGTGAAGAATCCTTGTTCCAGTCCATAAACAGAACGGCAACACATAATGGGACCACTCTACTTGCAGATTGGTTAATGACTCCCTCAATAGATAAAAAAGAAATAGAATGCAGACTAGAGGCGACCGGTGAATTATCTTCAAAAATAGATTGGTGTCAAAAATTCCGCGCAGTCGGAAGTGTTTACCCAACATCTGCTATAGAAGAACACACAATTACAAGATGGCAAAAAGAGGGACATTATTTTCAGAATTCATGGTTGAGATACAGTGTTTATATTCTCAATACCCTCATGTTAATATCCGGAGGATGTGCACTAATGTCGATTATGTCCTATAAAGTGGCACTAATGTTCTTCTTCCTCCAGCTGTTTATTACGGTTCTGTCTTTAAAAAAGATAAATAACCTGCACAATCATTTAGGACATTTTATTAAAACCATTGGGAACTACTTCTATTTAGTAAAGCTAATCGATAACGAACATTTTGAATCAATACAACTGTCTCGTATAAAATCAGAACTCTTTAAGGGAAATAATTCTTTATCAGCTTTTGCATCGCTCAAAAAGATATTGGGAAGTTTTGATCAACGAAGTAACGTGTTGGTTGCAGCTTTACTCAATGGTTTGTTCATGCGAGATATCCATCATGCAATCAAGTTAGACAAATGGAAAACAAGATATGCAGATAATATAAAACAATGGATAGCCGCTGTAAGCGAAACAGATGCCTTAGTAAGCAT